>NZ_JBOICG010000109.1:0-1971 GCF_050739995.1 Pseudomonas sp.
GCGCCGGGTCGCGTTCCTGTTGCAGGCGCTCCACCAGGCGCTCGTTGAGGCGCTGTTCCAGGCCGGCGAACTCGCTTTGCAGATGGGCCAGCGGGCTGTCGCTGTTCTTGCCGTCGTCCAGGGCGAAGGTCATGCCCCACACTTGGGCGCGCTCTTCCTTGCTCAGGTTGTCGAAGAACTCCATGAAGCCGGGCACCAAATCGAGTTTGGTCAGCATCAGGTAGATCGGGAAACGCACGCCCAGTTGGGTGTACAGCTCCTGGATACGCAAGCGGATCGCCGCCGCGTGGGCGGCGCGCTCGGCGTCAGTACCGAGCAGCAGATCCGACAGGCTGATCGCAATGAATGCACCGTCGATTGGGCGGCGTGAACGTTGTTTTTTCAACAGGTCGAGGAAGCCCAGCCACGCGGCTTTATCCACCGTGGAGTTGCTGTCCTGTGTGGTATAGCGGCCAGCGGTATCGAGCAGCACGGCTTGGTCGGTAAACCACCAATCACAGTTACGCGTCCCCCCGACACCACGTACCGCGCCGGCACCCAACTGCGCCGCCAGCGGGAAATGCAGGCCAGAGTTGACCAGCGCAGTGGTCTTGCCCGAACCCGGCGGGCCAATGATCACGTACCACGGCAACTCGTAGAGGTTGCGGCGCTCATCGCCACCGAGCTTGGCTTTTTTCAGCAGCGCCAGGGCTTCATCCATGCGCTGGCGCAAAGTGCTGAGTTCTTCGGCAGTGGCGACACTGTTGGGGTCGACCGGCGTTTCCGCCGCCAGGCTGCGCATCACTTCGGCAGCCTGCCGGCGCGCCTGGATGATGCGGAACACGCGGTAGGCGATCCACACCGCGAACACCAGGATGATCAGCGCCCAACGGCGCCCTTCCGGCACCAACACATCGAGCAACGGCCCGACAAACCAAATGATCAGGCTCAGGGCGATCAAGCCCAGCACCGGGATCACCCAGCGAATCATGAAACTGAAAAACGCCTTCACTCGACGCCCTCCGCCAATACGGTGATTTCAACCCGACGATTACGGGCACGGCCTTCGGCGGTGGCATTGGTGGCCACCGGCTCGGTATCGCTTCGGCCCTCGGCGCTGAAGCGCTCGGCCTGGCCGGTCTTGGCTGCCAGGATCTCCAGTACCGACTTGGCCCGCGCTTCGGACAGCGCCCAGTTGGACGGGAAACGCAGCGTGGCAATCGGGCGGTTGTCGCTGTGCCCGGTGACACGCACCTGGCCTTTGACTTTGCGGATGGCGTCGGCGATGCGCAGCATCAGCGGCTGGTAGTTATCGACGATGCTGGAGCTGGCCGAGGCGAACAGCTCGTCACCGCGAATGGTCACCACGGACCGGTCCACGGCATCTTCCACCGCCACACGACCAGCCTTGATGTCTTCCACCAGGAAGCCGGCCAGGCGTGGGCGCTCGATGACTTTGGGTTGTGCCACCGGACGGTCGATGGCCTGCACCGGGATCTCGCCCAGGGCATGGATATTCTTGAACACCGGCTCGGCGTCCGACGCCAGTTTGAGGCGCAAGCCGAACAGCAACGCCAGCAGCAGCGCCAGGCCGATGGCCACGGCGATCCACGGCGGCATGAATTGCGCCAGGCGGTCCCGCGCCACGGTCACGCCGCGCCAGTGTGGCGACAGCTCGCGCTCGTGTTCGCCACGGGCACTGCGAATGGCCGCCGCCGTGCGCTCACGCAATGCATCCAACTGGCTGCGCCCATCGTTCATCACACGGTAACGGCCCTCGAAACCCAGGCACATGCACAGGTACAACAGCTCCAGCAGATACAGGCGTTCCCGTGGGCTCTGTAGGCAATGGTCAAGCAGTTGGAAGACTTTCTCACCGCCCCAGGCTTCGTTGTGCACAGTGATCAGCAAGCTCTGTTTGCCCCAATCGCTGGTGCTGCCCCACGGCGTGCTCAGTACCGCTTCATCCAAGGCAGTGCACAGTGCGTAGCG
>NZ_JBOICG010000110.1:0-5023 GCF_050739995.1 Pseudomonas sp.
GGCTTGCCCCCGATAGCGATCTCAAAGCCTCGAAGCAATTACCTGACACAACCGCGCCACAGCCTCCAGCATCTGCCCGCTGGGCCGCTCCAGGCCTTTGTCGGGCACCAACCGCACCCGCGTCACCATAGCGGGCCAGACCTTCCAGGCTTCCTTCTGAGCCTGGTCGCCTACCAGAATCAAGTCGGGGTTACGCTGCAACACCGACTCGATGCTCACCTGCGGCGCGGGCAGCTTCAGGTCATCGAACACATTGCGTGCACCGCACACACTGAGCGCATCGCTGATGATCTGCCCGCCGCCGACGGTATACAGCGGCTGGTTCCACACTTGGTAAAACACCCGCAGGGGCTCGGCACGTTGATAGCGCTGACGCAGTTCGGCCAAGCGTTGACGCAACTGCCCAGACAACTGCCGGCCCGCTTCGGCCCGCCCTAACTGCTGGGCAATGGCTTGGACTTGGGTGGTCAACTGTTCAAGGCTGTGGGGTTCGGCGACATACACGGGGATATTCAGGCGCTGCAGTTGCTCGCGTTGGGCCGGGCCGACGCTGCCGGGCCACAGCAGGATCAGGTCCGGCTTGAGGCTGAGCAAGCGTTCCATGTCCAACTGGCCGTATTGCCCCACCGAGGGCACTTTGGCCAATGCAGCGGGCCGTTCGCCACCGTCGAGCACACCCACCAACAGGTCGGCAGCCCCCAGTTCAACCACGATTTCAGAGAGGGACGGCGCCAGGCTGACGACACGCTCAACCGCCACCGCCTGGACACTGAACACCAGCAACACCGCCAACCAGTAGCGCTTCATCCCAACTGACGCGGAATGCGGTAGAGGTAGAACAGCACCCCAGTCGACAGCGCCAGCAGGCATAGGGGCACCGCTTCCAGGCCGACGAATACCGCCAGCGCACCGATCCAGGCCGGCAAGGCCGCCACCATCAGCGCCGTGCGTCGGCGGGCCGCGAGGGTGAGCCAGGCGGCCGGTTCATCGTGGGTATCGAGGGCTTTGGCGGTGGCGATCAGTGCGTGTTTATAGCCGTTGAAGTAACGCAGGCTCAGAAACATCGAGGCCACGCCGGCGATAAAGAACGGCATGGCCAGTACGGGCAACAAGGGTTCGACTTGGCCGAACACCAGGTTGATCACGAACAAGGGCAGCAGGGCCAGGGCCAGGTACTGCCACCAGTTGAAGGACAGTCGCCGTTTCACCTGGCCGCGGGTCACGCGCGGTCGACCTCGCCCTGATGCTCGTTGCCCATCATGTGATCGAGCTTGCTGGCCTTGGTCGCCAGGTAGAGCTTGTTATGCGGGTTGTGCCCGGTGTGCAGCGGTACGCGCTCGGCCACGGTGATGCCCATCTCGGTCAAGGCTTTGACCTTGCGCGGGTTGTTGGTCATCAGGCGCAGGGATTTCACCCCCAGATGTTCCAGCATCGGCAGGCAGATGCCGTAGTCACGCTGGTCGGCGGCAAAACCCAGGCGCTCGTTGGCTTCGACGGTATCGGCGCCGCCATCTTGCAACTCATAGGCGCGGATCTTGTTCATCAGGCCAATGCCACGACCTTCCTGACGCAGGTACAACAACACGCCTCGGCCTTCACGGGCGATGGCGCGCAGTGCAGCTTCCAGTTGCGAACCACAATCGCAGCGCTGGCTGAACAGTGCGTCACCGGTCAGGCATTCGGAGTGCACACGACCCAGCACTGGCGCGCCGTCGGCGATGTCACCCAGGCTGAGCACAACGTGCTCGCGCCCGGTGGCCTCTTCGAGGAAGCCGTTCATGGTGAACGTGGCAAAAGGGGTAGGCAGCTTGGAAGCGGCGACGAAAACGACGGGCACCGTGTGCTCCTGATTTCAGATTTCACAGAGGCGGTCATTGTAACAGCAGGTTCCTACAGACGCTTAAGCTGAATTATCGCTGATAAAGATCAATCGGTTCGATTGGCCTTCGACCTGGTTCTATGCAGGTCAGAACGGATAAGGCTGTTTCCAGCGCTCGAAAATCGGCTTCAGCTCGCCGCTTTTGACCAGGGCGGCCACCCGCTGGTCATACACGACCATCAGGGCGCGCCCACGCTCGTTATCGGCAAACCCTATGTACAGCGGTAGTTCGGCAATGTGGGTGAGCTTGAATTGTGTGGGGTCGTCTGCCCGAGCGAGGACATATTTGGCTTCGCTGAGCGCATCGATATAAAAATCGGCGCGTCCGTGTTGCAGCATCAACAGAATGCCGTTGCGGCGCTCGATCTGCTCGAAGTGCTGCACATTGGGCAAGTACTCCTCGTACTTATAGCCACGCACCCAGGCCAGACGGTACTTGCCCAGAGTGGCGAGGCTCGGCGCTGGCGCGGTGGCCAGCCCAAGCGCGTAGATGTGGTCGGAGTCGAAGTTCCAGTGGGGGTACAGCACACCGTCGGCCTCGTCACGATAAGAACCGACCCAGCCATCCACCTCACCGCGCTGGGCCAGGCCTACAGAGCGTGTATAAGGCACGCTGCGGCTTTGCACAGTGATGCCCACCGGCTCGAAGATCTGGCGCAAAACGTCCCAGGCCAGGCCGCTGCCATCTCGGTTGGTGTAGTCGTTCCATTCTTCGCTGGCCAGCATGATTTTGCCGGGAGGTTCGGCGGCGTCCGCCTGCACCAGCGGCACGACAGTACACAGCGCTATCAGCAGCCAGTAACGCACAGGCATGGTGACGACCTCCTACACGGCGTGAACCGTATAGAGGTTAGCGCAGGTCGCCAGTTTACGGCGCTTCTCGAAAATGCTGGTAACCGTGCACGGCCGGGGTGATGTCCTGCCCGTGCGCGTCGAGCAGCGTCACGCCCTGCCCCGCCTCGACCCGACCGATCACATGGATCGGCCAGCCATCAGCCAGCAACGGCGCCAACTCGGCAGGTGGCAGGGTAAACGCCAGCACGTAGTCGTCGCCCCCGCTCAAGGCGGCCACGCGCGCCTCGTCCTCGCCAACAAACGCCAGCAAGGCCGTGGACAGCGGTAACTTCTGACACTCAACCAACAGACCGACAGACGACGCCTTGGCGATATGCCCGCAATCAGCCAACAACCCATCGGAGATATCCATCGCGGACGTCGCCTTGCCCCGCAATGCCAGCCCCAAGGCCAACTGCGGTTGCGGCGACCAGTAATGCGCCAGCAACGGCTCGGCGATGCTGGCCTGGGCACTGCGCTGGCTCAGTACCAACGGCAAGGCACCCGCGGCGTTACCCAACTCGCCACCGACACACAGCAGATCGCCCGGCCGTGCCCCGCTGCGCGTCAACGCCTGCCCGGCCGGGACACGGCCAAACACGGTCAGGGTCAAACTCAGTGGCCCGCGGGTGGTGTCGCCACCGATCAGGCCCACGCCACAGCGCTGTGCCATCGCGTTCAAACCTTGGGCATAGCGTTGCAACCAATCGGCATCGACCGTCGGGGTAGTGAGTGCAAGGGTAAACGCTAGAGGGTTGGCACCCATGGCAGCCAAGTCGCTCACCGCCACGGCCAGCGAGCGCTGACCGAGCAGGAAGGGATCGCAAGGGTCGGCGAAGTGCACACCGGCCACCAGCGTATCGGTAGAAACGGCCAGTTGCTCCCCAGCGGGGAGCGCCAGCAAGGCGCAGTCGTCGCCGATCCCCAAGGCAATGCCTTCACCGCCCTGCGCACAAGGCGCGGCGGCGAAGTATCTGCGGATCAGCTCAAACTCGCCCACGGTAGCTCAAGCGCGGATCAGCGCTTGTGCTCCTTTACTTCGGCTTCACGCAGGCGCGGAGCCAGCTTGTCGAGCACGCCGTTGACGAACTTGTGGCCGTCGGTCGAACCGTAGACTTTCGCCAGTTCGATACCTTCGTTGATCACCACGCGGTACGGCACGTCGACGCGATACAGCAGCTCCCAGGCAGACAGGCGCATCACGCACAGCTCAACCGGGTCCAACTCTTCGAGGGTCAGGTCCAGGCAAGGCGCCAGGGCCGTGTCGATCTCGGTCAGGTGGGCATGCACACCGTGCAGGATGTCGTGGAAGTACGGCAGATCGGCAAAGGTGAAATCGTTGTCGACGCGAAACTGTGCTTCGATTTCGTTCAACGAGGCGCCCGCCAAATGACGCTGGTACAGCGCCTGGGTTGCCAACTGACGAGCAGCGCGACGCTTCTCGTTCTTGGACGGCTTGCCGGCGTCCGCTGGGCGTGGGTCGCGTGGGTTGAAACGATCGCTCTCGTCGGAAATCACTTGGCCTCCAACTGCGACAGCAGGCTGACCATTTCCAGGGCGGACAGGGCAGCTTCAGCGCCTTTGTTGCCGGCCTTGGTGCCGGAACGCTCGATGGCTTGCTCGATGGAATCAACGGTCAGTACGCCGAAAGCGACTGGCACGCCGAACTCCATGGACACCTGGGCCAAGCCCTTGGTGCATTCGCCCGCCACGTATTCGAAGTGCGGGGTACCGCCACGAATGACCGCGCCCAGGGCGATGATCGCCGCGTATTCAGCCTGTTGCGCGACTTTTTGCGCAACCAGTGGGATTTCGAAGGCGCCAGGGGCACGGATGATGGTGATATCGCTTTCGCTCACACCGTGGCGAACCAGGGCGTCCACGGCACCGCTTACCAGGCTTTCAACCACGAAGCTGTTGAAGCGGCCAACCACCAGGGCATAGCGGCCTTTGGGGGCGATGAAGGTACCTTCGATGGTCTTCAGGGTCATTCGACAAATCTCTTAAAGAGCCGGGACGCGAAAAGGGCGTCCCTTAGTGATGATTTAACCGCGAACAAGGGGCAAAAATCGCCGGCCTTTATTCGGAGGGCACGTATTCTACAACTTCCAGATCGAAACCGGATATCGCATTAAATTTCATCGGTGCGCTCATCAGGCGCATTTTGCGCACACCGAGGTCCCGCAGGATCTGCGAACCGGCACCGACGATGCTGTAGGTGGTCGGTTTTTTCACCGGCGCGTGGTCAGCCGTTTCGCGAATATGTGCCAGCAACACATCGCCATCCAACGGGTGGCCGAGCAACAACAC
>NZ_JBOICG010000111.1:0-1778 GCF_050739995.1 Pseudomonas sp.
GGGCAGCATCGTCAATCCGGCGATTGTTCAAGCCCAGGTCAGTGGCGCGGTAGCGTTGGGCTTGTCGCAAACCTTGGTGGAAGAGTCGGTATGGGTGGACGGTAAACCCCGGGCGCGCAATTACGACCTGTACCCGATCCTGCCGCCTTCACGCATGGCGCAGGTGCACGTACGGATCGTCGAGAGTGGCGAAAAAATGGGGGGCATCGGTGAACCGCCGCTGCCTGCGGTGGCGCCGGCCGTGGCCAACGCGGTGGCGCACCTGACCGGTCAGCGCATCCGCAGTCTGCCTTTGAGCCGATACACGTTCGTCTAACCGACAGGAACCGCCCATGAACAACCCACGATTCGCAAGAACCGCAGGCTGGCTGGTGCTGGCCGGCCTGGTCGCAGCCGGTGCGCTGGCCTGGTATGTCACCCGTCAACCCGCCACGCCTTTCGAGCAAGAACAGACCTTCGATCCGGCACTGGTCAGCCGTGGTGAGTATGTCGCCCGTGTCAGCGACTGCGTGGCCTGCCACAGTCTGCCCGGCAAGACACCGTTCGCCGGTGGCCTGGAGATGGCCACGCCGTTGGGCGCGATCCATGCCACCAACATCACGCCGGACAAGACCGTCGGTATAGGCGCCTACACCCTGGCCGACTTTGACCGTGCGGTGCGCCACGGCGTTGCGCCGGGAGGGCGACGGCTTTACCCGGCCATGCCCTACCCGTCTTACGTAAAACTCAGCGACGACGACATGCGTGCGCTGTACGCGTTCTTCATGAAAGGCGTAGAGCCCTCCAACCAGCCCAACATCCCCAGTGATATTCCCTGGCCGCTGAACATGCGTTGGCCCATCGCCTTGTGGAACGGGGTGTTCGCCCCTAGCGCACCCTACGCGGCCAAACAAGGCCAGGATGCGTTGTGGAATCGCGGCGCCTATATCGTCCAAGGGCCCGGCCACTGCGGCAGTTGCCACACACCACGCGGCCTGGCCTTTAACGAGAAAGCCCTGGACGAGTCCGGTACGCCATTCCTCGCCGGCGCCCTGCTCGATGGCTGGTACGCGCCCAGCCTGCGCCAGGACCCCAACACTGGCTTGGGCCGCTGGAGCGAGCCTGAAATCGTGCAATTCCTCAAGACCGGACGCAACCAACATGCGGTGGTGTATGGCTCGATGACCGAGGCGTTCAACAACTCCACCCAGTTCATGAACGACGACGACCTGGCCGCCATCGCCCATTACCTCAAGTCCCTGCCCGGCGACCCGCAGCGTGACGGCACGCCATGGCAATACCAGAACGCCGCCGTCGACACCCGTCCCGGTGCCCACACCTACGCCACCCGCTGCGCGTCCTGCCACGGCCCGGATGGCAAAGGCCAGCCCGAGTGGATGCCCCCCCTGGCCGGTGCCACGTCGGCATTGGCGTCGGAAAGTGCGTCGGCGATCAACATCACCCTCAACGGCTCGCAACGGGTGGTGGCGGCTGGTGTGCCGGACGCTTACCGCATGCCGGCGTTTCGTGAGCAGTTGTCGGATCAGGACATCGCCGAAGTGCTGACTTACGTGCGCAGCACGTGGGGCAATCATGGCGGCGCGGTCGACGCCGCAGCAGTGGGCAAGTTGCGCGGGCATACCGATCCGGCGAGCAGCAGCCCGATCATCCTGCACATGCGCTAACCGAGGTCGTACTCGGCTGAATGTGATGTGGGAGCCCTAATGCCAGTCAGTCAAGAAAATCTACCGCGACCAAACCCTTGTAGTGAGCGGGCTTGCCCCGCGCTGGGCGGCGAA
>NZ_JBOICG010000112.1:0-3349 GCF_050739995.1 Pseudomonas sp.
AGTCGATGCTTCAGTCATTGACATACCGCTATCGCAGGCAAGCCAGCTCCCACATTGGATCTCCGGTGTTTTCGGAAAAGGAGCTGCGTTTGTGAGGTTGTTTCGTTGCATCTTATGGGCAGCACTGATGGGCTTTTGGGCACCATCGCTGTTCGCTCAGCCAACACACGCCCTGACGGTTTACGGCGAAGCGCCGAAGTACCCGGCCACGTTCAAACACCTGGACTACGTCAACCCGGACGCGCCCAAAGGCGGCAGCTTCCGGCGTTCGTCCATGGAGGGCGGGGCGTTTGATCATCTGATTCCGTATGTCGACAAAGGCACCGGCATCACCCAGATCCAGGGCTGGCTGTACAGTCCACTGGCGTACCGCTCCCAGGATGAGCCTTACACCGTGTATGGCCTGGTAGCGCAGTCCATGGAGCTGGCGCCGGACCATTCCTGGTTGCGCTTCACCCTCAACCCCAAGGCGCAGTTCGCCGATGGCACGCGCATCACCGCGCAAGACGTGGCCTACACCTTCAAGCTGTTCACCACCCAAGGCAGCCTGGCTTATCGCCAAAGCTTTGCCGATGTGGACCAGGTGCTGGTGGAGTCACCGAGCCAGGTGCGTTTTACCTTCAAAAGTGCCGACAACCGCACCTTACCCCTGGATATCGCGTCGCTGCCGGTGCTGCCGGAACATTGGTGGCGTGGGCGTAACTTTGCCAACGGCGGTGGCTTTGAACCACCTCTGGGCAGCGGCCCGTACCGCATCAGTGCGGTGGACAACGGTCGCAGCGTCACCTTTGAACGGGTCAAGGACTGGTGGGGCAAAGACCTGCCGGTGAGTCGGGGGCAATACAACTTCGACACCCTGCGCCTGGAGTTTTTTGGCGATACCGACGTGTCGCGCCAGATCCTGCAAGCCCAGGGGTATGACTTCAACCGCGAGTTTTCTGCCACCAGCTACTCGGTGGGCTACGACGGCGAGGCGTTGCGCGATGGCCGCCTGCAACGTGAACACCTGGCGCCGCACGCAGTGCAGGGTACCCAGGGGTTTGTGTTCAACCTGCAAAAACCGCCGTTCCAGGATCGCCGCGTGCGCGAGGCGTTGAGCCTGTTGTGGGATTTCGACTGGAGCAACCGCCAGATGATGCACGGCATGTACCTGCGCCAGCGCAGCTTCTTTTCCCGCAGCGCCCTGTCCGCCAGCCAACTGCCGGATGCCGAAGAGTTGGCGATTCTGGAACCCTGGCGTGGGCGCATTCCCGATGAAGTCTTCACTCAGGTCTACCAACCGCCCCACACCGATGGCAGCGGCCGCATTCGCCCGCAACAGGCCCGCGCCTTGAAACTATTGGAGGAGGCCGGCTGGACGCCGCATGGAGATCAACTGGTGAATGCCCAAGGCACACCGTTGCAATTCACTTTCCTCAACAGCCAGAAGGGCTTCGAACGTTTGTTGCTGCCCTACAAACGCAACCTGGCGCAGATCGGCATCGGCTTCAATATCCGCCTGATCGACGCCGCCCAGTACACCAACCGGGTGCGCGCCCGGGACTACGACATGATCGTCGCCGGCTACCCGGTCAGCCCCTCGCCGGGGCGCGAGCTGATCAACTACTTCGGCTCCGACAGTGCCGACGATCCGGGCTCCAACAACTACATGACCCTGCGCAACCCGGCAGTGGATGCCTTGATCGACGGCCTGGTGCGCGCCGGCGACCGGCCGACCATGGTGCGTTACGCCCACGCCCTCGACCGTGTCCTGCAGTGGGGCTTCTACTGGATTCCCAATTACTACCCGCCGGGCTCATCCACGCTGTGGTGGAACCGTTTCGGCCGCCCGCACACCGCGCCACTGAATGAAGTGGGCATCGACACCTGGTGGGAACTGAGCCCCACGCCGCTGACCACCGCGCAAATGCGCCAACTGACTGAGGTGTCCCAACATGCTGGCCTATAGCGCGCGCCGTTTACTGCTGATCGTGCCAACCCTGTTGTGCATCCTGCTGGTCAATTTCTTTATCGTGCAGGCCGCGCCGGGTGGCCCGGTGGAACAAGCCATCGCCCGCTTGCAAGGGATCGGCACCCAGGCATCGGTGGCGGGCACCCGGGTAGAAAGCGGCAGCAATGAATCGCGCACCCAGCGTGGGTTGGACCCGGTGCTGGTGGCCGAGATCGAACGTCAATACGGTTTCGACAAACCCTTGGGCGCGCGCCTGTGGCTGATGCTCAGCCGCTATGCGCAGTTGGATTTCGGCGACAGTTTTTTCCGTGGGGCCAAGGTTACCGACCTGATTCTGCAAAAGCTGCCGGTGACCTTGTCGTTGGGCTTCTGGGCCACGTTGATCAGTTACCTGGTATCGATCCCGCTGGGCATCCGCAAAGCCGTGCGCCATGGCAGCCGCTTCGATGTATGGAGCAGTGCGGCGGTGATCATCGGCCATGCGATGCCAGCGTTTTTGTTCGCCCTGTTGCTGATCGTGGTGTTCGGTGGTGGCAGCCTGTTGAACTGGTTCCCGGTGCGTGGGTTGGTCTCGGAGAACTTCGCCGACCTGTCGTGGCCGGGCAAGGTGCTCGACTATTTCTGGCACTTGGTACTGCCGGTGCTGGCGCTGGTGATCGGCGGTTTTGCAACCTTGACCATCCTTACCAAGAACAGCTTTCTGGATGAAATCAGCCGCCAGTACGTGGTGACGGCGCGGGCCAAAGGCTTCAGCGAACAGCAGGTGCTCTACCGGCATGTGTTCCGCAACGCGATGTTGCTGATTGTAGTGGGCCTGCCCCAGGCGCTGATCGCGATGTTGTTCGGCGGCTCATTGCTGATCGAGGTGATTTTCTCCCTCGATGGTCTCGGCCGCCTGAGCTACGAGGCGGCGGTGGCGCGGGACTATCCCGTGGTGTTCGGCACGCTGTTTATCTTCACCTTGGTCGGGTTGGTGATCAAATTGCTCGGTGATTTGTGCTACCGCCTGCTCGACCCTCGGCTCGATTTCTCCGCGAGGGCCCAGTGATGTCGGTTTTTTCACCTATTACCCGCCGTCGCTGGCTGCACTTCAGGCGCAATCGCCGAGGCTGGTGGTCGCTGTGGATCTTTCTGGCGCTGTTCACCGCGTGCCTGGGCGGCGAGCTGTTGGCCAATGACAAACCGCTGTTGGTGGCCTACAAGGGCCAGTGGTATTTCCCGGCCTTTGCGCGCTACACCGAACAGGACTTCGACGGCACGTTGCCGTTTCAACCGGACTACCGTGATCCCTATGTGCGCGAGCTGATCGAGCAGAGCGGCTGGCTGTTGTTCGCACCCATCCCGTTCAGTGATGACACGGTCAACTACGACCTCACCGCGCCATCGCCCACCCCGCCC
>NZ_JBOICG010000113.1:0-17595 GCF_050739995.1 Pseudomonas sp.
GCCTTGGGTGGTGCGCTGAATAGCGCACCGATGTCGGCCGGTTCATCCACGTGCAGGCGTTTGGACAGCCAGTTGCCATAGATCGGACCCGCCAGGATCACTGCCGGCACTGCCAGGCAGAAGCCCAGCAACATGGTCAGGCCCAGGTCGGCGTGCAATGCGCCCACCGCGATCAGCGGCCCCGGATGTGGCGGCATCAAGGCGTGCAGGGTGGTCATGCCCGCCAGTGCCGGGATGGCGATTTTCAGCAACGGCTGGTTCGAGCGCTTGGCCATCACGAAGATGATCGGCACCATCATCACCAGGCCCACTTCAAAGAACAACGGCAGGCCGATCACCATGGCGACCAGCGCCATCACCCACGGCAATGATTTGCCCTTGCCCAACCCGAGCAAGGTGGTGGCGATGCGGTCAGCCGCGCCGGATTCGGCCATCAACGCGCCGAGCATCGAGCCCAGCGCAATGATGATGCCGGCTTCACCGAGGATCGCCCCGGCGCCTTTACTGAACGCCTTGGCGACTTCTTCTGGTGGTAACCCAGCGCCGACACCGGCGATAAAGGTGCCGATCAGAATCGACAGGAAGGGCGGCAGCTTGGTCGCGCTGATCAGCACGATGATGCTGGCGATGGCCAGCAGGACGCAGAGCATGAGGCGTGTGTCGTGAACCATCCACGCGGCAGTCGATAACTCCAAAACGGGACTCCTTATCGAACAGGTTGGCTAATATGTTTCTTTTTGTTTCCTGCTCGAAAAGCATACCTGATAGAACTGTTCCAGAGCGTTCATGAGCGATTTTGGTGCGCTTGATGTAACGGTTAGCTGGCGTGCGGATGACAAATTTGCAATGCATGCCCGGAGATTTGGCCTATAGCTCTATGATCAGCGGATTACCCAACAGGAAGACATTTCATGAGCGCAGGACATAACCACGCCCAAGTACGCGCCGGCCACGAACGCAAGCTCTGGTTCGCATTGGGGCTGACCGGCAGCTTCATGATCGCCGAGGTGATCGGTGCCTTCGTCACCGGCAGTCTTGCGCTGCTGTCGGACGCCGCCCACATGATGACCGATGCCCTGGCCCTGGCGATTTCCCTGGTAGCCATCCAGATCGCCAAACGTCCGGCCGATCGCAAGCGCACCTTTGGTTATGCGCGGTTCGAAATCCTGGCGGCGGCGTTCAATGCGCTGCTGTTGTTCGCCGTGGCGTTCTACATCCTCTACGAGGCCTATCAACGGTTGCAGGCCCCGGCTGAAATCCAGTCCACCGGCATGCTGGTGATCGCGGTGCTGGGGCTGATCGTCAACCTGATCTCCATGCGCCTGCTCAGCGCCGCCAGCGGCGAAAGCCTGAACGTGAAGGGCGCGTACCTGGAGGTCTGGAGCGACATGCTCGGTTCCATCGGCGTGATCATCGCGGCGGTGGTGATCATGTTCACTGGTTGGGGTTGGGTCGACTCCGTGGTGGCGGCGGCGATTGGTTTCTGGGTATTGCCACGCACCTGGACCCTGCTCAAGGAAAGCATGAATGTGTTGTTGCAAGGCGTGCCGGATGGGGTCGACATTGATCAGGTCGAGCAGGCCATTGGCAAGGTGCCCGGGGTCAAGGGTGTACACGATTTGCATATCTGGGCGTTGACCAGCGGTAAAAACGTGCTGAGCACCCATCTGGTGGCGGACGCATCGGTGGGCACCGAGCAACAAATCCTCAGCCAGGTGACGGAGTTGCTGCATGAACAATTCGATATTTCCCACGCCACCATTCAGGTCGAGAGTGAAGGTTTTCAACATGATGAGCACGACGAGGTCCACGCCTGATCCTGGCTAACGGATTTGTAATGTTCTGCCCACGGCCCTGATAAGTACCGAAAGCTACATTGCCCCCGCTGGGACACCTCAGCGACTTCATGGGCGTGGAACTTTCGTTATGGCAATTTCCGTAAGAACATTTTTGGGGGCGACGGCGTTGTGGATGGCCGCAAGCGTCGCCCAGGCGCAAACCCTCACCCTCGATTCAGCCCTGCAAACCGCCTTCGCCAACAACCCTGACCTGGCGGCCGCGCAATGGGAAATCGACATTGCCCAAGGCGGTCGCCAACAGGCCGGCTTGATCCCCAATCCCGTGGCCTCCTGGGACGCGGAAGACACTCGCCGCAACAGCCGCACCACCACCGTCAAACTCAGCCAGACCCTGGAACTGGGTGGCAAGCGCGGTGCGCGAATTGACGTGGCGACCCGCGCCCAGGACGCCGCCGCGCTGACCTTGGAACAGCGTCGCAACGGCCTGCGCGCCGAGGTCATCGATAGCTACTACAGTGCCCTGCGCGCCCAGGAGCGCCTCGACCTGGCGCAACGCTCGATGGCCTTGGCCGAGCGCGGACTGGTGGTCGCCAACGGTCGCGTCAGTGCCGGTAAGTCCTCACCCGTGGAAGCCACTCGCGCCCAGGTGCAGCTGTCGGAGATCCGCCTGGAATTGAACCGTGCCCAGGTCGGCCTCACCGATGCCTATCGTCGGCTGGCCGCCAGCACCGGCAGCGCCGCGCCTGACTTCCAGGCCGTCGCCACGCAAAGCCAATCCTCCCCGCCTTTGCCGGCCTCCGCGCAGTTGCTTTCGCGCCTGGAGCAAACCACCGAGTTGCGCCTAGCCGAGTTGCAGATCCTGCAAAGCGAAGCCAGCGTAGGCCTGGAAAAAGCCCAGCGCATTCCCGATCTCGACGTGTCCATCGGCAGCCAATACGACGCCAGCGTGCGTGAGCGGGTGAATGTGGTGGGCGTGTCGATGCCGATTCCGTTGTTCAACCGCAACCAGGGCAACGTGCTCGCTGCCAGCCGCCGCGCGGACCAGGCCCGTGACCTGCGCAATGCCACCGAACTGCGGTTGCGCACCGAAACCCGCCAGGCGCTGGACCTGTGGCAAACCGCGAACACCGAAGTGCAAGCGTTCAACCAGCAGATCCTGCCAGCCGCCCAGCGCGCGGTGGACAGTGCCACCCGTGGCTTCGAGATGGGCAAGTTCAACTTCCTCGATGTGCTTGACGCCCAGCGCACCTTGATCGCGGCTCGCACCCAATACCTCACGGCGACCGCCCAGGCCACTGACGCCTGGGTGCGCATCGAGCGGATTTACGGCGACCTCGCCCGGTTTTGATTTTTTCTGGAGTCTTCTGATGAACAAGAAACGTGGCATGGCGTTCGCCGTCGCCCTGGGCCTGATGCTGTCCGGTTTTGCCAACGCCGACGAAGAGGAAGGCAAGCTCGAACTTACCGAGCAGCAGATCCAGGCCGCCGGCATTCAACTGGTCCAGGCCCAACCCCGTGCGATCAGCACGCTGCTGACGTTGCCCGGAGAAGTACGCTTCGACGAAGACCGCACCTCGCACATCGTCCCGCGTGCGGCTGGCGTGGTGGAGGCGGTCAAGGTCAATCTCGGGCAGTCGGTTAAGAAGGGCGAGCTATTGGCGGTGATCGCCAGCCAGCAAATCTCCGATCAACGTAGCGAGCTGGCCGCCAGCGAGCGTCGTGTCGAGCTGGCGCGCACCACCTTCCAGCGCGAGCGCCAGTTGTGGAAGGACGAAATCTCCGCCGAGCAGGATTACCTGCTGGCGCGCCAGACCTTGCAAGAAGCCGAAATCGCCCTGAACAACGCCCGCCAAAAGATGAACGCCCTCAGCGGCAGCGCAGTCTTGGTCGGCGGCAATCGCTACGAGCTGCGCGCACCGTTTGCCGGTGTGGTGGTGGAAAAACACCTCGGCGTCGGCGAAGTCGTCAGCGAAACCAGCAACGCTTTTACACTCTCGGACCTGTCCCAGGTGTGGGTCACGTTCGGTGTGTTTCCCAAAGACCTGAACAAGGTGCGCATCGGCAAACCGGTGAAAGTCAGCTCCACCGAAATGGGCACCGATGTGCTCGGCACTGTGGCCTATGTCGGCAACCTGCTCGGTGAGCAAACGCGCACTGCCACTGTGCGCGTGAGCGTGCCGAACCCCGACGACGCCTGGCGCCCGGGGCTGTTTGTAACGGTGCAAGTGGCCACCGATACCTACCAGGCCAAGGTCACCGTGCCGCAAACCGCGATCCAGACCGTCGAGGACAAACCCTCGGTATTTGTGCGCACCCCGGACGGTTTCATCACCCGTCATCTTGAACTGGGTGTGAGTGAAAACGGCTACGTCGAAGTGCGCAAAGGCCTCGACGCCGGGGCGCAAGTGGCCACCGTTGGCAGCTTCATCCTCAAGTCCGAATTGGGCAAAGGCTCGGCCGAACACGCCCATTGATCCTGCGAGTGATTTCCCATGTTTGAGCGCCTTATCCAATTCGCCATCGAGCAGCGCATCATTGTGCTGCTGGCGGTGCTGTTGATGGCCGGTGTCGGCATCGCCAGCTATCAGAAGTTACCCATTGACGCCGTGCCCGATATCACCAACGTGCAGGTGCAGATCAACTCGGCGGCGGCCGGGTTTTCGCCGTTGGAAACCGAGCAGCGCATCACCTTTCCTATCGAAACGGCCATGGCCGGGTTGCCGGGGTTGCAGCAGACGCGTTCGTTGTCGCGTTCTGGTTTGTCCCAAGTCACGGTGATTTTCAAGGATGGCACCGACCTGTTCTTTGCCCGTCAATTGGTCAACGAGCGCCTACAAGTGGCCCGCGAGCAATTACCCGAGGGTATTGAAACGGCCATGGGGCCGATTTCCACTGGCCTTGGGGAAATTTTCCTGTGGACCGTCGAGGCCGAGGAGGGCGCACTCAAGGATGACGGTACGCCCTACACACCGACCGACTTGCGGGTGATCCAGGACTGGATCATCAAGCCGCAACTGCGCAACGTTCCGGGCGTGGCGGAGATCAACACCATCGGTGGTTTCGCCAAGGAATATCAGATCGCGCCGGACCCCAAGCGCCTGGCGGCCTACAACCTGACCTTGGGCGATCTGGTCACGGCGCTGGAACGCAACAACGCCAACGTCGGTGCCGGCTACATCGAGCGCAGCGGTGAGCAATTGCTGATTCGAGCGCCGGGGCAAGTGGCGTCCATCGACGACATCGCCAACATCGTCATCACCACGTCGGACGGCACGCCGATCCGTGTGCGCAATGTGGCTCAGGTCGAGATCGGCCGTGAATTGCGCACCGGTGCCGCCACGGAAAACGGCCGTGAAGTGGTGTTGGGCACAGTGTTCATGTTGATCGGTGAAAACAGCCGCACCGTGTCCCAGGCGGTGGCGAAGAAGCTGGAAGAGATCAACCGCTCGCTGCCCGAAGGTGTGGTCGCCGTCACCGTCTATGACCGCACCAACCTGGTGGAAAAAGCCATTGCCACGGTGAAGAAGAACCTTTTCGAAGGCGCGCTGCTGGTGGTCGCAGTGCTGTTCCTGTTCCTCGGCAATATCCGTGCGGCGCTGATCACCGCCATGGTGATTCCGCTGGCGATGCTGTTCACCTTTACCGGCATGTTCACCAACAAAGTCAGCGCCAACCTGATGAGCCTCGGCGCGCTGGACTTCGGCATTATCGTCGACGGCGCGGTGGTGATCGTCGAGAACGCCATCCGCCGCTTGGCCCATGCGCAACATCGTCATGGGCGCCTGTTGACCCGCAGCGAGCGCCTGCATGAAGTGTTCGCGGCGGCCAAGGAAGCGCGGCGTGCGCTGATCTTCGGGCAACTGATCATCATGGTGGTGTACCTGCCGATCTTCGCCCTCACGGGGGTGGCTGGGAAGATGTTCCACCCCATGGCGTTCACCGTGGTGATCGCCTTGCTCGGCGCGATGATTCTGTCGGTGACGTTTGTACCGGCAGCGATTGCGCTGTTCGTTACCGGTAAGGTCAAGGAAGAAGAAAACCTGGTGATGCGCACCGCTCGCCGGGCGTATGCGCCCGTGTTGGATTGGGTGATGGCGCGCCGCTCGGTGGTGTTTGGCCTGGCGGTGCTGACCATCATCGCCTCCGGTGCGGTCGCCAGCCGCATGGGCAGTGAATTTATCCCCAGCCTCAGCGAGGGCGACTTCGCCCAACAGGCCCTGCGCGTGCCAGGCACCAGCCTGACGCAATCGGTGCAGATGCAGCAGCAGTTGGAAAAAACCTTGATCGCCCAGGTGCCGGAAATCGAGCGCGTGTTTGCCCGTACCGGCACCGCGGAAATCGCCTCGGACCCGATGCCGCCGAATATCTCTGACAGCTACGTGATGCTCAAACCCAAGGACCAATGGCCGAACCCGAAGAAGTCCCGCGAGGCGATCATTGCCGATATCCAGCGGGCCAGCGCGATTGTGCCGGGCAGTGCGTATGAACTGTCGCAGCCGATCCAGCTGCGATTCAACGAACTGATTTCCGGGGTACGCAGTGATGTGGCGGTGAAGGTGTTTGGTGACGACATGGCGGTGCTGAACAAGACCGCCGAGGAAATTGCAGAGACCCTGAAAAAGCTGACGGGCGCCTCGGAAGTGAAGGTGGAGCAGACTTCTGGACTGCCGGTGCTGACCATCAATATTGACCGTGACAAGGCTGCGCGTTTTGGCCTGAATGTGGGCGATGTGCAGGACACCATTGCCGTCGCCGTAGGCGGGCGACAAGCCGGTACATTGTATGAAGGCGACCGTCGTTTTGACATGGTCGTGCGTTTGTCCGACGCGCTGCGTACCGATATCGACGGGCTGTCGCGGCTGTTGATCCCGGTGCCGGCAATGGCTGGCAATGGGGCGACACAGTTGGGCTTTATTGCCTTGTCGCAGGTTGCCAGCCTGGACCTGGTGCTTGGCCCGAACCAGATCAGCCGTGAGAACGGTAAGCGCCTGGTGATCGTCAGCGCCAACGTGCGCGGGCGGGATATTGGCTCATTCGTCGAAGAGGCCGAGGCGGCCATCGGTGCCCAAGTGAAGGTGCCGGCAGGCTATTGGACGACCTGGGGCGGCCAGTTCGAGCAGCTCAAGGAAGCGTCCGAGCGTTTGCGCATTGTGGTGCCGGTGGCGTTGCTGCTGGTGTTCGGGTTGTTGTTCATGATGTTCAACAACCTCAAGGATGGCTTGTTGGTGTTCACCGGGATTCCGTTCGCGTTGACGGGTGGGATCATGGCCCTGTGGTTGCGGGATATTCCGCTGTCGATCTCGGCGGGGGTGGGCTTTATCGCGTTGTCCGGGGTGGCGGTGCTCAACGGGCTGGTGATGATTGCGTTCATCCGCAACCTGAGGGAGGAAGGGCGCTCACTCTCAACGGCGGTCAACGAAGGTGCATTGACCCGCTTGCGCCCGGTGCTGATGACCGCGTTGGTGGCGTCCCTCGGGTTCATCCCCATGGCGCTCGCCACCGGCACCGGTGCCGAAGTGCAACGGCCGTTGGCGACGGTGGTGATCGGCGGGATTATTTCGTCGACGTTACTGACCTTGCTGGTGCTGCCGGCGCTGTACCAGTGGGCGCATCGCAAGGAAGAGTGATCATTGTAGTGAGCGGGCTTGCCCCGCGTTGGGTGGCGAAGCCGCCCTAAAACCTGCTCGCGCGTTCTACCTGACACAACGCGGCGGTCTTATTGGGGCGGCTTCACCGCCCAACGCGGGGCAAGCCCGCTCACTACAAAGCAATTCACGCGAGTGGGAAGACCAGCCGAAACAGCGTGAAACCACCGGGCAGGCTGCGTACGTCGGCCTGCCCCTGGTGCAGGGTCATGATCGACCGCACGATGGCCAGTCCCAGGCCGGTGCCGCCCTCGGTGCGGGCGCGACTGCTGTCGACACGGTAGAAACGTTCGAACAGGTGCGGCAGGTGCTGGGCTTCGATGCCTGGGCCGGGGTTGCTCACCGACACGCAGACGTTGTTGCCATAGGCTTCCACCAGCAATGAAATATGCGAACCCACCGGGGTGTGGCGGATGGCATTGGACAGCAGGTTGGACAGCGCGCGCTGGATCATCAGGCGGTCGCCCTGCACGTGGGCGTCGCCGCTCAAGGTCAGGGTCAGTTGCTTGTCTTCGGCACTTAGCGCAAACAGCTCCATGACTCGATGGGCTTCATCGGCCAGGGACACGGTTGTAAACGAAGCGCGCGCAGCTGGATGGCTGACCTGGGCAAGAAACAGCATGTCGCTGACGATACGTCCCAGGCGCTCCAGCTCTTCAGTGTTGGATTCCAGCACGGCCTTGTATTCCTCCGGTGGTCGCTGGCGTGACAGCGTCACCTGGGCCTTGCCCATCAGGTTGGTCAGGGGCGCGCGCAATTCGTGGGCGAGGTCATCGGAGAATTGCGACAGCTGCTGCACTCCGGCGTCCAGGCGGTCGAGCATTACGTTGAAGCCTTGCGCCAGCTCGCCCAGTTCCTTGGGCAGGTTGTCGACGGACAAGCGATGGGTCAGGTCCTGGGTGGTGACTTTGGCCGCCACCTGGCTGAACTGCTTCAACGGCGCGAGACCGCGCTGTACCAACCACCAGGCGCCCATGCCGATGAGGATCAACAACAGGGGCAGCGCGATGACGGTGGCACGCAGGTAGGCGCTGAGCAGGGCCTGGTCGTCCATGCGATCCAAGGACAACACCACCCGCACACGTTCGCCGCTGGCCAGGCGCATCAGGCTGGAGGCACTGAGTATCTGGTTACCGTAATTGTCTGTCCAGTTCAGGTAGCCGAGGGTTTCACGAGGCTTGAAGTCAGTCAGCAACGGTTCTTGCGGCTTGGCGCCGACGCTCAGCAGGACGGTGTTGTCGGGCGCGGTGCCGATGATGGTCAGGTAGAAGTTGTCGTGGCCCATCACCAGATCCATCAGCGAATGCGGGCGCGCGCGGATGGCGTGGGCGTCCAGGCCCAGGGCGAGGCTGTGCTGGATCTGTTCCATCTTGCTTTCCAGCCCCTTGCGCGCCAGTTTTTCCAGCTCGTGGGTGAGGGCCAGATAGGCCAGGGTCGCCAGCAGCAAGACCAGGCCTGCGCCCATCAGGCTGACGGTCAGGCCCAGTCGCATCGACAAACTGCCGGTTTTCATGCGCGAGCCTCCAGCACGTAACCCACACCGCGAATCGTGTGGATCAGCTTGATTTCGCTCTGGTCATCGACCTTGGCGCGCAGGCGGCTGATGGACACTTCAACTACGTTAGTGTCGCAGTCGAAGTTCATGTCCCACACCAGGGAAATGATCTGTGTACGGGTCAGGACTTCACCGGTCTGGCGCATCAGCACTTGCAACAGGGCGAATTCCTTGGTGGTCAGGTCGATACGCCGGGTGCCGCGATAGGCGCGATGGCGGCGCGGGTCCAACTCAAGGTCTGACACGCGAAACACTTCCGGCTGGGGGATATGTTCGCTGCGCCGCAGTAGCGTGCGCACCCGTGCCAGCAGTTCGGGAAATTCGAAGGGTTTGACCAGGTAGTCATCGGCGCCCATGTCCAGGCCCTTGATCTTGTCGGCCAGCCGGCCACGGGCGGTCAGCATCATCACGCGCTGGGTGCCGTTGCGGCGTAATTGCTCCAGCACTTCCCAGCCATCTTTGCCGGGCAGGTTGACGTCGAGGATCACCAGTTCATAGGCGTGTTGCCCGGCCAGGTGCAAGCCGTCGATGCCATTGTTGGCGCAGTCGACTACGTAGCCGCTTTCGTTCAAGCCCTGCTGCAGGTAGTCGGCGGTTTTTTGTTCGTCCTCAACCACAAGGATACGCATGGGGATTTACCTATTACGAAGAGAAGAGAGGGCCATTTCCTTATGGAGGTTGCTGTTGGGGGAGTAGGAAAATTCTGAACCGTGAAGTAGCTTCAGGGTCAACTGCGACCATCGGCCGCACAAAGCCGGGTTCAAAAAAAACGCCCCAAGCGGGGCGTTAAAAATTCATCTCTTTCCAAAGGAGCTACACAAAAGCTTCAGAGATGAATGTGCTCGGTGAATAAGTTGAGGCCAGTATAGGAAGATCAACTTAACGAGAAGGTGAGGCCAATATTACAGTTTTGATAACTGGGTAGTTGTGAACAGATGTTAGTTAACGGCGAACGAATGTAATCACTTACAGCGCCACCAGTGGATATTCGGCAATCAAGCGCACTTCTTCCAAGTCCGACTCGAATGCACTGGAGCGTACCGTGGCCTGGCGCAAGCGCAGTGATAGATCTTTCAGGGTGCCGCTTTGCACCACGTATTTGGCTTCGATATCGCGCTCCCAGCGACGCTGGTCGGTCAGCGGATTGCCAGCAGCGTCACGGCGCATGTAGACGGCGTTGGCGTTGCTGTAGTCGGCGCCGGTGCCTTTGCCGTAGCGGGTCATGAACGACAGGCCGGGGATACCGAACGGCTGCATGTCCAGGTCATATCGCACCATCCACGAGCGCTCCTTGGGTGAGTTGAAGTCGCTGTACTGGATCGAGTTGTTGAGGAAAATCGAGTCTGACTGGCGCAGGTAATCGAAGTCGTCGTCGCCATTGTTGCGCTGGTGCGAAATGGCCACGCTGTGGGCGCCGACCTTGACCCCGAGCCTGGCGCTCCAGATGTTGTTATCGAATTCACCCAGTCGTTTTTTACCTTCGTCCACGGCCTTGTAATAGTTGAAGTCACCGAACACTGAGACGTCATCGTTCAGCGGATAGCTGGCGGCGCTGCCGAAATAATACTGGTCCCAGGCGTCCTTCAGGCGGCTACTGTACAGGCTCACGCTGAGGTGTTTGTTGAGCTGGTAATCACCGCCGAAATAGCCGATCCAGGGCGAGTCTACCTTGCCCGCATAGAAGGTCGCGAAGCCGTTGTTCATGCCACTTTCATTGGGCTGGCTCATGCCGCTCAAGCGTCCGCCTTGCAGGCTCAGGCCCTCGATGCTGGTGTTTTGCGCGGTCACGCCACGAAAGCTTTCCGGCAACAAACGCGAGTCGCCGTACGCCACCACTGGGGTGAGCGGGAACACGTCGCCGGCCTTGATCACGGTGTCGAGCACACGCAATTTCAGCGCGCCGCCGACTTTGCTGTAGCTGTTTTCAGGGTGGTTGTCGCTGTCCACCGGTAGCACGCCGAACGAGCCCTTGCCACCGCTGCGGCCGGTGCCCGAGTCGAGTTGCAGGCCGTACATGGCGAAGGCGTCCAGGCCGAACCCCACTGTGCCTTGGGTAAAGCCGGATTCGAATTTGCCAATCAGCCCTTGCGCCCAGGCTTCGGAATAACCATTGCCGGTGGGGCTGGACTGGCCCTTGCGATCATCGCGGTTGAAGTAGAAATTTCGTGCCAGCACGTTGACGCTGCTGCCTTCGATAAATCCTTCGGGCTTTTCCTCCGCGGCCACGGCGGCCAGGGGCAATGCGGCAATCAACGAAAAGGGAAGGGTGTAGTGACGGATACTCATGGTTCGCTCCTTGGTATTGGCAGTTATCGGCTTCTTATGGGGGCGGGAGTTTTTATTGATCTGGCCCGGGCTGATAGTTGCAAACGTCAGATAACAAGGAAGTGGCTTGAACATTACAATTTTGGAAGCTCACGGCGACCTAACAAATAAGTAATGTTCTGGTGAACATGGCGTCAGGGTTCGTTGGTTAATCTCGGCACTGAACTTTCAGACGAGGAACCTGTGATGAACTTTTATAAAATTGGCCTGGGTATATTAACGGCAGTCCTGTCTTTTGGCGCATTGGCCGAAGGCGGCGGGGATCGCACTTTTGCCCTGATGATGGAGCGCAATGAAAAGGCCATGGCCGATTACGCGGCCAAGGTCGGCAAGCCGGTGCCCGAGGTACAGACGTATCGCTACGGCATGAAGCTGGACATTGCCAACGTGGTCAACGTGACGCCACCGATCCGCTCATGTAACCCGGTGCCATCGCGCATGACCTATGAGGACTCCACCGGCAAGCTCAATACCCTGGAGTACCAAGTGATGGGGGTGTGCCGGAACAATGGCGGCTAATGGATCCAAAAATATAGTTGGCTCTGGGGCTAAAGCCCTCTTCAGAAAACGCCAGCAGCGCCGATGCAGGCAGATCCCTGTCCTCATTTGATCATCGGTGCCCCATGTTCAACAGCCGTTTGAAACAGGAGCTGTCGGCTCTTCGCGAAGAGTTGTCCAGCTTGCAACAGGTCAAGGAGAGCCTGGAAAGCGAAATGATCACGATGACCCTGGACCCAGAGGGCCGTATCGCGTCGGTTAACACCATCTTCCTTCAGGAGATGGCGTATCAAGGCACCCAATTGCAGGGGCGCTTGATCGACGAACTGGTGCCGGCCCACGTGCGTCAGGACGAATTCCAGCAGCGTTTCAAGAACGCTCTGGTGCGCGGCGAGCACTTCGCCGGCACCGTGCGTCTGATGCGCGGTAATGGCAAGGAAGCGTGGTTGCGTTCGATCGTGCAGCCGGTGCGCAGTTCGGATGGGCGGATCAAGCATTTTTCGATCTACTCCAGCGACCTGACCCGCACCATCGAGGCCTCGCGTGAGCATGAAAACCTGATCACCGCATTGATCCGCTCCACCGCGGTGATCGAGTTCGACCTCGGCGGCCATGTGCTCACGGCCAACGAGCGCTTCCTGAGTGGCATGGGCTACAGCCTCGCGCAGATCCAGGGCAAGCATCACCGCATGTTCTGCGAACCGGAGGAGTACAACAGCGCCGACTACCAGCAGTTCTGGAAGCGGTTGAACGCCGGTGAGTTCGTTGCGGCCCGCTTCAAGCGGGTGGACAGCCATGGCCGCGTGGTGTGGCTGGAAGCGACCTACAACCCGGTGCTGGATGCCAATGATCGGTTGTACAAGGTGGTCAAGTTCGCCACGGTGATCACCGACCAGGTCAACCAGGAACAGGCCGTGGCCGAGGCCGCCAACATTGCCTACAGCACTTCCCTGCAGACCGACAATAGCGCCCAGCGTGGCACCACCGTCGTGACCCAGGCGGTGGACGTGATGCGTGACCTGGCCAAGCACATGCAGCAGGCCGGCGAAGGTATTGAGGCGTTGAACGAGCAGTCCCAGGTGATCGGCACCATCGTCAAGACCATCAGCGGCATTGCCGAACAGACCAACCTGCTGGCGCTCAACGCAGCCATCGAGGCGGCCCGTGCCGGTGAGCAGGGCCGAGGTTTCGCGGTGGTGGCGGATGAAGTTCGCCAGTTGGCCTCACGCACCAGCAAAGCCACCGAGGAAATTGTCGGTGTGGTGCGTCAGAACCAGGACATGGCCCGCGACGCGGTCGCCCTGATGACCGAAGGCCGCCAGCAAGCCGAACAGGGCCTGGCGCTGGCGGCCGAGGCGGGCACAGTGATCGTGGAGATCCAGGACGGTGCACAGAAGGTGGTCAGCGCGGTCGGGCAGTTCGCCAATCAGCTGTCGAGCTGAGCGTAGGGCTCAGGTATCGTAGGTTCTTTCCTGCATGAAGAGCCGACCCTCCATGAGCCCTACTCACCGTCGCCCCGTTCCCCTGACCAAAGCCTACCGCTTGCTCAACCACGGGCCGACCGTGTTGGTGAGCGCGGCTTTCGAGGGCAAGCGCAATATCATGGCTGCCGCTTGGGCCATGCCGTTGGATTTCGATCCACCGAAAGTTGCGGTGGTGTTGGACAAGTCCACCTGGACCCGCCAACTGCTGGAAGGTGCCGGTACCTTCGTGCTCCAAGTGCCGTGCGTGGCCCAGGCTGACCTGGTGCAGACGGTCGGCAATACCACCGGCGCCGACACGGACAAGTTCGCCACCTACGGCCTACACACCTTTAGCGGTGAGTACACCGAAGCACCGCTGCTGGAAGGTTGCGTGGCCTGGTTGGAATGCCGCTTGCTGCCCGAACCCCATAACCAGCAGGCCTACGATCTGTTCTTGGGCGAAGTGGTCGCAGCCTATGCCGATGCGCGCGTGTTCAGCGAGGGGCATTGGCACTTCGAAGGTCATGATGAGCTGCGGACCTTGCATCATATTGCAGGCGGGAATTTCCTGACCATTGGTGAGCCGATTGTCGGGCGTCAGCTGTAGCCCTGAACCCGCCGAACTCGGTGCAAGAAAAACATATCGAGTCAGTTTTTTCAGCGCCCGAGCATCTTCACCCAGCGCGACGGCGGCATGCCGTAGGTGCTGCGAAATTGCCGGGTCATGTGGCTCTGGTCGGTGAAGCCGGCCGTCAGTGCTGCGTCAACCAAGGATTGGCCCTGGGCCAGCAGACTGCGCACCAAGTCCAGCCGGCGCATGGTCAAGTAGCGATAAGGGCTGGTGCCGAACAACAAGCGAAAATCCCGGGATAACGCCCAGCGATCACGGCCGCAGTGATCGGCCATTTCATCCAGGGTGATGCTGCGGCCCAGGGCGCTGTGGATAAATTCACGGGCACGCTCGGCGGCCACGTAATCGAAGGACTTGCGACTGACGACGGCGCCCGACGCCGCGTTCAGCGTTTGCGCCAGGTCGAACAGAGCGTCCTGTTCCTGCATCGGGTCGATCGGGCAGTCCAGGCTTTGCAGCAACACTTCGCTGGCGCGAAACAGCCGGGGGTCTGTGGATAAGCCATTGTGGATAAATGGCAGCGGCCGGCCACCGAGAATCTGCTGGATCAACGCCGGCTCCACGTAAATCATGCGGTACTTGAAACCTTCCACGCTGCTGGCGCGGCCGTCATGGGTTTCGTCCGGATGAATCACCATCGTCGTGCCGGGCAGGCTATGGGTCATGCTGCCCCGATAGTGATAGCTCTGCACGCCAAACAACGTACGCCCGATGGCGTAGGTGTCATGGCGATGGGGGTCGAACGCAAATCCGGCGAAGTACGCCTCGATGCGGTCCAGGCCGCTGGCGTGCGGGGAGCGGTGCAGCCAGTCAAGGGTGGAAGTGGGTTGGCCCATGGTGACTTGTCACAAATAGAGGTGGGAACACGTTAACCCAGTCTGCGTGGATTGTGGGGCGAGGTTCTTGAACGATTGTGCAGGTTTTTCATGTGTGACGACGTTTAGTATCGTTTTTTAATAAATTATTATTGTTTTACGATAATTTTTTGGCTATTTTGCCTCGACATTAATTCAACGAGGCTGCTTATGAACACTCAACGTCTTGCCCTGCTCAGCCAGCGAATGTCAGTGATCACGCTGTTGCTGATTGTCGGCATGCTGGCCCTGAATGCGGCTGTGTGGTTGTTTCCGGTATTGAGTTCCTCCACTGACGGGCTGGGTTTTGGCTTCGCGCTGAGTGATCGCCTGATCCTGGGGCGTGCAGATCAGGTGGCCCTGTTTCCGTTATGGCAGACCTTGGGGGCGATTGTGCTGTCCAGCATTCCGTTGTTGGCTCTGGGCTGTGGCCTGAATCATCTGCGCAAGCTGTTCCAGCGCTATGCGCGGGGCGAGTACTTTTCCAGCGCGGCGGCGTCGCACTTGGGCAAGGTTGGGAAAGCTGTCGCGATTTGGGTCTTGCTGGACTTTCTATGTGAGCCATTGCTAAGCATGTGGGTGACAATGAATGAGCCGGTCGGCCAGCGCTTGATCAGCCTGAGCGTGACGGCGCCCAGCTTTGTGGCGCTGTTTCTGGCAGCCTGTATCGCGGTGATTGCGCGTATTCTGTGGCAAGCCAGTGAAGTCGATTCCGAAAACCGCACCTTTGTTTGAGATAGACATGCCCATCGTGATTGAGCTGGACGTCATGCTTGCCCGGCGCAAGGTCAAATCCAAGGACCTGGCGGCCGCCATCGGGATTACCGAACAGAACCTGTCGTTGCTCAAACAAGGCAAGGTCAAAGGGATACGGTTGGGGACGCTGGATGCCATCTGCGCCTATCTGGAGTGCCAACCCGGTGATCTGTTGGTGTACACGCCGGAACCTCAGGCCGAGCGATAACGGTTAACGAATTTTCGAACAGGGGACAACCTATGCAGCTTTCACACTGGGTATACACCGCGCCGTTGCTGTCGTTGGCGTTGCTCTGGATCGTTGCCGTTGTCACGCCGGGGCCTAACTTCTTCAACATCGCCCAGTTGGCCGCCAACGCTTCGCGCCGTCATGGTGTGGCGGCCTCGGCAGGCGTGGCGTCGGGGACAGTCTTATGGGGGCTGGCCGGTGGCCTGGGCATCAAGTCGTTGTTTACGGCGGCGCCCATGCTGTACCTGGCGTTCAAGATTATCGGCGGCTGCTACCTGATTTATCTGGGGTTCAAACTGTTCAAGCGCTCGGTGCCCATCGCCAGCCAGGGCCCATTGATGGATGAGCATCGGCGTTCGCTGTTTTCGGCTTGGCGCCTGGGGTTGCTCGGTAACTTGTCCAACCCCAAATCGGCGCTGTTTGTCGCGACTATCTTCGCTTCGACCATGCCACCTTCACCGTCACCGTTGTTACTGACGCTGGCGGTGATCGTCATGGCCTCCTTGTCGTTCAGTTGGTACTGCGCCGTTGCCCTGGTGTTTTCCAGCGAGCGCATGGCCAACCTCTACAGCCGCTCGCGCAAGTGGCTCGATCGCTTTGCCGGTGGTTGCTATGTGCTGTTCGGTGCACATCTGCTGGCGAATCGCTGACCGACCGTGGTAAGAAGCCTTACTTTCAACAGTGAGGCCGGGTCATGAGCAAGGTGCGGGTAGGTATTATTTTTGGTGGTCGTTCGGCCGAGCACGAAGTCTCGCTGCAGTCGGCGCGCAATATCGTCGACGCCCTGGACCGCACGCGCTTCGAGCCGGTCCTGATCGGCATCGACAAGGCCGGCCACTGGCACCTCAATGACACTTCGAACTTCCTGATCAACCAGGAAAATCCGGCGCTGATCGCCCTTAACCAGTCCAACCGTGAGTTGGCGGTGGTGCCAGGCAAGGCCGGCCAGCAAGTGGTGGAAACCTCCGGGCAGGGTCCGCTGGAACACATCGACGTGATCTTCCCCATCGTCCACGGCACTCTCGGTGAGGACGGTTGCCTGCAAGGTTTGCTGCGCATGGCCGACCTGCCTTTCGTCGGCTCCGATGTCCTCGGCTCCGCAGTGTGCATGGACAAGGACGTCAGCAAACGCCTGCTGCGTGATGCAGGCATTGCTGTCACGCCGTTTATCACCCTGACCCGTCGCAATGCGGCGCGTACGTCTTTTGACACGGCGGTGAAAAAGCTCGGCTTGCCGATGTTTGTCAAACCTGCCAACCAGGGGTCTTCGGTGGGCGTGAGCAAAGTCGCCAGCGAAACCGAGTACCACGCCGCCGTTGAACTCGCCTTGGGTTTTGATGAGAAAGTGTTGGTGGAGTCCGCCGTGCAAGGTCGTGAGATCGAATGCGCCGTGTTGGGCAATGACAACCCTATCGCCAGCGGCTGTGGCGAGATTGTGGTGAGCAACGGTTTCTACTCCTACGACAGCAAATACATCGACGCCCTGGCCGCCCAAGTAGTGGTGCCGGCTGATATCAGCCATGACGCCAGCGAGCGTATTCGCCAGTTGGCTATCGAAGCATTCGAGGTGTTGGGCTGCTCGGGACTGGCCCGGGTCGATGTGTTTCTCACCGAGGACGGTGAAGTACTGATCAATGAAATCAACTCGCTACCCGGTTTCACCCGCATCAGCATGTACCCCAAGCTGTGGCAGGCGGCAGGGATGAGTTACAGCGAGTTGGTGAGCCGCTTGATCGAGCTGGCGTTGGAAAAGCATGCAGGGCGTAAAGGGCTGAAGATCAATCGTTGATTGATCAGCCGGCGGGATGTTTTGTAGTGAGCGGGCTTGCCCGCGCTGGGC
>NZ_JBOICG010000114.1:0-10184 GCF_050739995.1 Pseudomonas sp.
TATCCGTGTCAGTGGAACTTTGGCAGCAGTGCGTGGAGCTTTTGCGCGATGAGCTGCCTGCCCAGCAATTCAACACCTGGATCCGTCCGCTACAGGTCGAAGCCGAAGGCGACGAGTTGCGTGTCTACGCGCCGAATCGTTTTGTTCTCGACTGGGTCAATGAGAAGTACCTGAGCCGCGTCCTCGAATTACTCGATGAGCATGGCAACGGCCTCGCACCTGCGCTTTCTTTATTAATAGGCAGCAAACGTAGCTCTGCACCTCGCGCTGCGCCGAACGCACCGCTGGCAGCGGCGGCTTCGCAAGCCCAGGCTGCGGCGGTACCGGTTGCAGCTACACCCGCACCGACACCCTCCAAATCCTCTGCGCAAAAAAACGCGCCTGAGCATGAAGAACCGTCTCGCGACAGCTTCGACCCAATGGCGGGTGCCAGCTCGCAGCAAGCGCCGGTCCGTGCCGAACAGCGCACAGTGCAGGTCGAAGGTGCGCTCAAGCACACGAGCTACCTGAACCGTACATTCACTTTTGAGAACTTCGTCGAAGGTAAATCCAACCAGCTGGCTCGTGCTGCCGCCTGGCAGGTAGCCGACAACCCCAAGCATGGTTACAACCCACTCTTCCTTTATGGTGGCGTTGGCTTGGGTAAGACTCACTTGATGCATGCTGTGGGTAACCATCTATTAAAGAAGAATCCGAATGCCAAGGTTGTGTACCTGCACTCGGAGCGCTTCGTGGCTGACATGGTCAAGGCCCTGCAGCTCAACGCCATCAACGAATTCAAGCGGTTCTACCGCTCGGTTGATGCGTTGCTGATCGACGATATTCAATTCTTTGCCCGCAAAGAGCGTTCCCAGGAAGAGTTTTTCCATACCTTCAACGCCCTGCTCGAAGGTGGCCAGCAGGTCATCTTGACCAGTGACCGTTACCCGAAGGAAATCGAAGGCCTGGAAGAACGCCTGAAATCGCGCTTCGGCTGGGGCTTGACCGTTGCGGTAGAGCCGCCGGAGCTGGAAACCCGCGTCGCGATCCTGATGAAAAAGGCCGACCAGGCCAAGGTCGATCTGCCTCACGACGCTGCGTTCTTTATTGCCCAGCGCATCCGCTCCAACGTGCGTGAGCTGGAAGGTGCGCTCAAGCGGGTCATCGCACACTCGCACTTCATGGGCCGCGATATCACCATCGAGCTGATTCGCGAATCCTTGAAAGACTTGCTGGCACTGCAAGACAAACTGGTGAGTGTGGATAACATCCAGCGCACCGTGGCCGAGTACTACAAGATCAAGATTTCCGACTTGCTGTCCAAGCGCCGCTCGCGCTCGGTGGCACGTCCCCGTCAGGTGGCCATGGCGCTCTCCAAGGAGCTGACCAACCACAGCCTGCCGGAAATCGGTGATGTGTTTGGCGGCCGCGACCACACCACGGTCTTGCACGCGTGCCGCAAGATCAACGAACTTAAGGAATCCGACGCGGATATTCGCGAGGACTACAAGAACCTGCTGCGTACACTGACAACTTGATGACACCAGCGCAGCTTATTAAGGCAAGGGACTAGACCATGCATTTCACCATTCAACGCGAAGCCCTGTTGAAACCCCTGCAACTGGTCGCAGGCGTCGTCGAGCGCCGACAGACCTTGCCGGTGCTTTCCAACGTATTGCTGGTAGTCGAAGGCCAGCAATTGTCCCTGACCGGTACCGACCTTGAAGTCGAGTTGGTTGGTCGTGTGCAGCTGGAAGAACCCGCCGAACCTGGCGAGATCACCGTACCGGCGCGCAAGCTGATGGACATCTGCAAAAGCCTGCCGAACGACGCGCTGATCGACATCAAGGTCGATGAAGCCAAGTTGGTGGTTAAAGCTGGTCGCAGCCGCTTCACCTTGTCCACCTTGCCGGCCAATGATTTCCCGACTGTGGAAGAGGGCCCTGGCTCGCTGACTTGCAGCCTGGAACAGAGCAAGCTGCGCCGTTTGATCGAGCGCACCAGCTTCGCCATGGCCCAGCAGGACGTGCGTTACTACCTGAACGGCATGCTGCTGGAAGTGTCGGAAGGCATTATCCGCGCGGTGGCGACTGACGGTCACCGTCTGGCAATGTGCTCGATGCGTGCCGATATCGGTCAACCTGACCGTCACCAAGTCATCGTGCCGCGCAAGGGTATTCTTGAGCTGGCGCGTCTGCTCACTGAGCCGGATGGCAATGTCAGCATTGTCCTGGGCCAGCACCACATCCGCGCAACGACTGGCGAGTTCACCTTCACGTCCAAGCTGGTAGACGGTAAGTTCCCGGATTACGAGCGCGTGCTGCCTAAAGGTGGTGACAAGCTGGTACTGGGTGATCGTCAGGCCCTGCGTGAAGCGTTCAGCCGTACGGCGATCCTGTCGAACGAGAAGTACCGCGGTATCCGTCTGCAACTGGCCAATGGTCAGCTGAAGATCCAGGCCAATAACCCGGAGCAGGAAGAAGCGGAAGAAGAAGTGGGCGTCGACTACAACGGTGGCTCGCTGGAAATCGGTTTCAACGTGAGCTACCTGCTGGATGTGCTGGGTGTAATGACCACCGAACAGGTTCGTCTGATTCTGTCGGACTCCAACAGCAGCGCCTTGGTGCAAGAATCCGATAACGACGACTCGGCTTACGTTGTCATGCCGATGCGCCTGTAATCATGCTCAGCAGAAGCTAGATGTCCCTCAGTCGCGTCTCGGTCACCGCGGTGCGCAATTTGCACCCGGTGACCTTCTCCCCCTCCCCCCGCATCAACATCCTCCACGGCGCCAACGGCAGTGGCAAAACCAGCGTGCTGGAAGCCATTCATTTGCTGGGGCTTGCCCGTTCCTTCCGCAGTGCTCGCCTGTTACCGGTCATCCAGTACGAACAATTGGCGTGCACGGTATTTGGCCAAGTCGAACTGGCGGAAGGTGGGCACAGCAACCTGGGGATATCTCGTGATCGCGGCGGAGAATTCCAGATTCGTATTGATGGGCAAAATGCTCGCAGCGCGGCGCAATTGGCGGAAATCCTGCCACTGCAGTTGATCAACCCCGACAGTTTTCGATTGTTGGAAGGCGCGCCCAAAATCCGCAGGCAATTCCTCGATTGGGGAGTGTTCCACGTGGAACCGCGGTTCATGGCCACTTGGCAGCGCCTACAGAAGGCCCTGCGGCAGCGGAACTCATGGCTGCGGCATGGTACACTTGACGCCGCTTCGCAAGCGGCCTGGGACCGTGAACTGTGCCTGGCCAGCGACGAAATAGATGAATACCGCCGCGCCTACATCAAAGCCTTGAAACCAGTCTTTGAGCAGACCTTGAGTGAATTGTTGGAGCTCGAGGGGCTGACGCTGAGCTACTACCGTGGTTGGGACAAAGAGCGTGAACTGAGTGCAGTACTCGCCACGTCCTTGCAGCGAGATCAGCAAATTGGCCATACACAGGCTGGCCCTCAACGTGCTGATTTGCGTCTTAGATTGGGCGCACACAATGCTGCGGATATCTTGTCCCGTGGCCAGCAGAAGTTGGTGGTGTGCGCTTTGCGTATCGCCCAGGGCCACTTGGTTAGCCAAGCCCGGCGCGGTCAATGTATTTATCTGGTGGACGACTTGCCGTCTGAACTCGACGAGCAGCACCGCCGATCGCTATGCCGCTTGTTGGAAGACTTACGCTGCCAGGTGTTCATCACCTGTGTAGACCACGAATTATTGAGGGAAGGCTGGCAGACGGAAACGCCAGTCGCTTTGTTCCACGTGGAACAGGGCCGTATCACCCAGACCCACGACCATCGGGAGTGAAGGCATGAGCGAAGAAAACACGTACGACTCGACCAGCATCAAAGTGCTGAAAGGTTTGGATGCCGTACGCAAACGTCCTGGTATGTACATCGGCGACACCGATGATGGTAGCGGTCTGCACCACATGGTGTTCGAGGTGGTCGACAACTCCATCGACGAAGCGCTGGCCGGTCACTGCGACGACATCAGCATCATCATCCACCCGGATGAATCCATCACTGTGCGCGACAACGGTCGCGGTATCCCGGTTGATGTGCACAAAGAGGAAGGCGTTTCGGCGGCAGAGGTCATCATGACTGTGCTCCACGCTGGCGGTAAGTTCGACGATAACTCCTATAAAGTCTCCGGCGGTTTGCACGGTGTAGGCGTTTCGGTGGTAAACGCCCTGTCGGAAGAACTGGTGCTGACCGTTCGCCGTAGCGGCAAGATCTGGGAACAAACCTACGTACATGGCGTGCCTCAGGCACCGATGGCGATTGTGGGTGACAGTGAAACCACGGGTACCCAGATTCACTTCAAGGCCTCCAGCGAGACCTTCAAGAATATTCACTTCAGCTGGGACATCCTGGCCAAGCGTATTCGTGAACTGTCCTTCCTCAACTCCGGTGTGGGTATCGTCCTCAAGGACGAGCGCAGCGGCAAGGAAGAACTGTTCAAGTACGAAGGCGGCCTGCGTGCATTCGTTGAATACCTGAACACCAACAAGACTGCGGTCAACCAGGTGTTCCACTTCAACATCCAGCGTGAAGACGGCATTGGCGTGGAAATCGCCCTGCAGTGGAACGACAGCTTCAACGAGAACCTGTTGTGCTTCACCAACAACATTCCACAGCGCGATGGTGGTACTCACCTGGTGGGTTTCCGCTCCGCGCTGACGCGTAACCTGAACACCTACATTGAGGCCGAAGGCCTGGCGAAGAAGCATAAAGTCGCCACCACCGGTGATGATGCGCGTGAAGGCTTGACCGCGATTATCTCGGTTAAAGTACCGGACCCTAAGTTCAGCTCCCAGACCAAAGACAAGCTGGTGTCTTCCGAAGTGAAGACCGCAGTGGAACAAGAGATGGGTAAATACTTCTCTGACTTCCTGTTGGAAAACCCGAACGAAGCCAAGCTGGTTGTCGGCAAGATGATCGACGCCGCACGTGCCCGGGAAGCGGCGCGTAAAGCCCGTGAGATGACCCGTCGTAAAGGCGCGCTAGATATCGCCGGCCTGCCAGGCAAACTGGCGGACTGCCAAGAGAAGGACCCTGCCCTCTCCGAACTGTATCTGGTGGAAGGTGACTCTGCTGGCGGCTCCGCCAAGCAGGGTCGTAACCGTCGCACCCAGGCCATCCTGCCGTTGAAAGGTAAGATCCTCAACGTCGAGAAAGCCCGTTTTGACAAGATGATTTCTTCCCAGGAAGTTGGCACCTTGATCACGGCGTTGGGCTGCGGTATCGGTCGTGACGAGTACAACATCGACAAGCTGCGCTACCACAACATCATCATCATGACCGATGCTGTCGTCGACGGTTCGCACATCCGTACCTTGCTACTGACGTTCTTCTTCCGTCAGTTGCCGGAGCTGATCGAGCGCGGCTACATCTATATCGCCCAGCCACCGTTGTACAAAGTGAAGAAAGGCAAGCAAGAGCAGTACATCAAAGACGATGACGCCATGGAAGAGTACATGACGCAGTCGGCTCTGGAAGATGCCAGCCTGCACTTGAACGACGAGGCTCCGGGTATCTCCGGTGAGGCGCTGGAGCGCTTGGTCAACGACTTCCGCATGGTGATGAAGACCCTCAAGCGTCTGTCGCGCCTGTACCCTCAGGAGCTGACCGAACACTTCATCTACCTGCCGGCCGTGAGCCTGGAGCAGTTGGGCGATCACGCCGCCATGCAGGAATGGCTGGCTCAGTACGAAGTACGCCTGCGTACCGTCGAGAAGTCCGGCCTGGTCTATAAAGCCAGCCTGCGTGAAGATCGTGAACGTGGCGTGTGGCTGCCAGAGGTCGAACTGATCTCCCACGGCCTGTCGAACTACGTCACCTTCAACCGCGACTTCTTCGGCAGCAACGACTACAAAACCGTAGTGACACTGGGCGCTCAACTGAGCACCCTGCTCGACGACGGCGCTTACATCCAGCGTGGCGAGCGCAAAAAACCGGTCAAGGAATTCAAAGAAGCCCTCGACTGGCTAATGGCTGAAAGCACCAAGCGTCACACTATCCAGCGATACAAAGGTCTGGGCGAAATGAACCCGGATCAGCTGTGGGAAACCACCATGGACCCAAGTCAGCGTCGCATGCTGCGGGTGACCATCGAAGACGCCATTGGCGCAGACCAGATCTTCAACACCCTGATGGGTGATGCGGTCGAGCCTCGCCGTGACTTCATCGAGAGCAATGCCTTGGCGGTGTCCAACCTGGACTTCTGATCAGGTCAGCCGCTAAAACAAAAAGGCCAACGCTTAGCGTTGGCCTTTTTTATTGGAAATCCGATAAGAATTTCCAAGATGCTCCACGTGGAACATCGCCGATTTTAGCCTGGCGTAGTCGCCACACTTTCCAACCGATACCCATACCCATAGATGGTTAACAGCTGCCAGCCTCGGTCCGCGGTCAGTCCCAGCTTATTCCGCAGCCGATAGATATGTGTATCCAGCGGCCGAGACGACACCATTTCTTCATGGGACCAAAACCGCTCATACAGATATTCCCGGGACAGTGGCCGTGCCAGATTGGCGAACAAGCAACTGGCCAGTCGGTACTCCCGTTCGGTCAGGCTGATCGGTGTGCCCGCACGGGTGACAGTTAATTCGGCATCATCAAAGGTCAGGTCATTAAAGCTTTGCAGTTCGCTGGTGGCGGGCTTCTGCAGGCCATGGCGACGTAAGACGGCACTGACCCGTGCCTTGAGTTCGTTGGGGCGAAAGGGTTTGCTGACGTAATCATCAGCGCCGCTGTTGAGGGCCGTGACAATATCGCTCTCCGCATCTCGGCTGGTCAGCATGATGACCGCAGGGGGAGAATCCATGTGTTCTCGGGTCCAGCGCAACAAGGCGATGCCGGTGATATCGGGCAGTTGCCAATCGAGTATCAGCAGGTCGAAGGTTTCCCGACGTAGCTGGCGCAGCAGGTCTTCGCCGCGCTCGAAACAATGCAGGGACCAGGGCTGTTCCGCAGTGTTGGGGATCTGTCGCAGTGTCTGTTCCACCCGCCGTAATTCTGCAGGTTCGTCATCCAATATTGCGACACGCATGGGTGGGTCCTTTCTTCTTGAAGAGTACGGCAGTCGTCAGGTTTCGGTAGGGGCTGGTTCTGCGCTGCGCAGATTTCAGCTGTTGAATCTGAACAATTATTGCCGAATTCTCAAGCCCCTGGATCTCTAGGTACGATGATGTCAAATGGCCGTTAAGCCATAGGAAGTCATCAATATCCATGCTGGAAGATACCGGCTCGAGACCGTCAGGAAAAGGATCAATGGCAATCAGGCTTTATGCTGTGTCGAGACGAGCGATCGTCATGGAGCAGGTCAATGTGTGGGGGCGGATGGTTTTGTTGGTGATTGCGGCGGTTCTGGGAACGGAAACGATTGGTGTCTCTAGCCCGGCAGCGGCGCCTACTCCGTTTGACGAGCGGCAGACGTTAGGTGAATCGGGTGATGGAATGGGTTTCGCAAGCTCCCCCTTCCAGCAAGCAGAAGTAATCCAAGGGGGCCAACGCTGGGTCTTCTAGCCGTGTTGAATCTGAACAAATGTTACATATTCTCCAAATACACCTTTGCTGTAGGTAAATTCTCTCTCGCTGAGTGACACGCAGATTGGAGCGCGGGATGCGCTCCGACACAGGATGTGTCAACCACAGTCCAAGGTTCGCCAGGGACTGTTGTCGGAGGGATGAGATGGACAGTTTTTCTTCGATGTATACCCCGAACCAGAACACTAGGTCGGGTTCGACACAGGGACGTGTCATCCTATGCGATGAACTCCACTCCCCGAACATTACGGCTACCAAGTGCGATACATCATCGGGTATCGTAGGTGGCATTCAAGGTCTTCCTGCTGCAAGCTTCTGGAAGTGCTTTCTGATGATCCATTAGAACCAGAATCTTGATGAGCGCCATGACCTTTTTTTCCTGCCAATACCGCCATCTTTTTTTCACATTTTTGGGCTCAGGCCTGATCGTTGCGTTGAGCTCTGTGAGTTCGCCTGCGGTTGCGCGCTCCGCTCCTCCCCGTGCGCCCTATATTGATGACAACCTGCTCTGCCGTGCGCAGCCGTTGCCGGCACTCGTCCAGCATCTGACGGGCGAAGCCTGGAAGCTGGATGAAAAAGGCGTGTCGACCGTGCTGATGGAAGGCATGGCTATTGATGAGCAAGAGAGTATAAAAACGTCCCCTTCGGCATTTGTCAGCTTGCTGCTGGGGGATGGCTCGCGGATTGTCCTGCCTTCCAGCTCTCAGGTCCGATTGCACCTGGTGGAGGAACAGGCGATCCCTCAGGTCATTCTTGAGCAGGGCCAAGTCGAAGCCTATGTGATCAAGCGTGCCAGCGATTATGACCGCTTCCAGATCGTGACGCCTGTGGGTGTATTGGGTGTGCGTGGCACGCACTTCCGGGTTCGCAACGATGGCGAACAATCGGTGGTCGAAGTGCTCAATGGGCAAGTGGCGGTAAATCGTGACGAGCCGCGGCCCAGCACTCATTCCGTTAATAAAAAGAAACCAGTGATCGGCCCAATGCCGGACGAAGTAAAGGTCGGCGCTCGCCAAGGATTGGTGGTTAAGAAACAAGGCGAGCTCAAGCCGGTAGAGTTGCTGAATCCTCCTGTTTTAGTGGGGCAAGATGGCCAGAAAGGTGACGCGCCAGTCTGGACCCTGTTCTTGCGACCACTGCCGGGCGCTCAACGCTATCGGGCACAGGTTGCTACCGATAAGGAATTCATGGACATCAAGCAGGAAAACTTCTCCAGTAAGCCGAAAATGAGCTTCACTGGGCTGAAAGCGTCGTTCTACCATGTGCGCTTGTCTGCTTATGATGAACACGGGCTGGAGGGCGCCACCGGGGTCTATGACATCTTTTATTACCCACCCACGACTCGTGTTCAGCAGGCATCCGGCGGTTGATTGGTGAGCCTGTGGCGCAGGACTGAAAAGCGTGAGCCAACCCAGGCCCAGCGGCTGTTCAACGGCCTGGTTCGTGAGTGGATGTGGATCAGCCTCCTGTTGTTGCCCCTGACGGCATTCCTGTCTATCAATCCTGGTCTCGCCCTCAATAACCTGCTGTATGACAGCCTTCGCCGTTTGAGCCCCTTGCCGGTTGATCCGCGCATTCTGCTGGTGACCATCGACGAACGTAGCCTTAAACAACTTGGTCAATGGCCATGGTCGCGGCGCGTCCACGCCGACTTGATTGATCGTCTGAGTGCTGCCAAGCCCGCGGGTATTTTGTTTGATGTGATTTTCAGCGAACCGGCCCGTGAGCCTGCCAACGATCAACGTCTGGCCGAAGCCATTTGCAACGCCGGTAATGTATTGCTGCCATTGATTCGCGAAGAAATGCCCCGCTACGGCCAGGCTGTGATGCAAATTCAACCCGTGCGCCCTCTGCGTGATTGTGCCCGGGGGGTTGGCCATATCAATGTCGAGGCTGACAGCGATGGCATCGTTCGCAACCTCTATTTACGTGAAGGGCCACCTGGGCAGATGACGCCTCAGTTGGCGTGGCTGGCGTTCGAGTTGGCTGGGCAGGCTGCTTCCATGCCGGGCTTGTCCGGGCCAGAGGGACATGCCGATTGGCAACGGGAGAATGCGATTCGGATTCCCTTCATCGATGCCAGTGCAGGCTTTGCCAGCGTGCCCTATGTCAGCGTGTTGCGCGGCGAGGTTCCGTCCGAAGTTTTGCGTGATCGCCTGATTTTGGTGGGGGCCACTGCGCCCGGCATGGGTGATCGCTATGTCACACCGTTATCAGCCCGTGTGGGCACCACCGCAGGTGTCGAGATCCAGGCCAACGTCCTCAATGGCCTGCTGCAAGAGCGCAGCATCGTGGTGTTGCCCGGTTGGCTGGCAGCGTTGATAGCCACCGCAATGGTGGCTCTGCTGCTGGGTTTGCTGCTGTTCCGGCCGCGCTACGCACTGTGGCTGACCTTGGGCTGCATGAGCGCTTCCCTCTTCAGTTCCTGGGCGATGTTGAGGCTGGGTGACTGGTGGTCGCCGGCGGCCTGTCTGATTGGCTTGCTGCTGGCCTACCTGATCTGGAACTGGCGTCGCCTGAGCGTGATCCTGGCTTATTTCGGCTGGGAACTGGCCCGCTTGGACAACGAACCGAAGGTCCTGCCGGAACGGCGTCGTGCGCCTGCCAGTAAGGGTGATGTGTTGCAAGGGAGGATCTTTGCCCTGGAACAGGCCGTCA
>NZ_JBOICG010000115.1:0-7747 GCF_050739995.1 Pseudomonas sp.
TGTGGGAGCGGGCTTGCTCGCGAAAGGGGTAACTCGGTCTCTGCTTTAAACCCAAATAGCATCCCACAACGGATAGTCGCCAATTCGCTCCACCAAGCCCGCTCGCAAAGGATTGGCCACTACATACCGAGCCATTTTCACCAAGTCGTCTTCTTTTCGCAGCGCCCGGTCATGAAAACTGGTTTGCCAAAGACGGCCTTTACGGCCGGTGGCACCGTTCACGCTTCGAGTACTTTTGGATTTCACTTGGCACATCAAATCGCCCAGTGAGCCCTTTTGTAGCTCGACCAACCAGTGGAAGTGGTCGGGCATCACTACCCAGGCCAAGGAGTTCGCCAGCCCTTGATATTGGGCAAGCCTGAATTGCCAAACCACCAAGCGGCCTAAATGAAAGTTACTGAATATTGGCACACGTTCATGGGTGTTGGTGGTGATCAGATAGATACGATTGGGCTCGCTGAACCGTCCGATTCGCAGGCGGTGTGATTTGGCTAGATCAGGCATTCCGTGGCCTCTCTTCAGTGGGTGTGCTGAGAGGCTAGATATCGGTGGCTGAAATCGATGGGCGGGCTTTTGGCGGGATGTGTCTGGGAGGGCGCTTTCGCGAGCAAGCCCGCTCCCACATGGGCTCTGCAGTGTTTCGACAATTTATTTCTGGCGCCGATCATATGTGGGAGCGGGCTTGCTCGCGAATGGCACAGGCACCTCGGTCTCTCAGTCCGGCTCACACCCCTTGAGCACCAACCGAATAATCGTCTGCGCCGCCGCCTCATAATCCGCCTCATCCAGCTTGGCCTTGCCGGTCACCGCCGAGATCTGCCAGTCGAAATCCGCATAGGTCTGTGTCGCCGCCCAGATGCTGAACATCAGGTGATTGGGGTCAATCGCCGCGATCAGACCGCGATCCACCCAGCTTTGGATGCAGTCGATATTGTGCTTGGCCTGGGCATTCAGTTGCTCGACCTGATCGGTGCTCAGATGCGGGGCGCCGTGCATGATTTCGCTGGCGAACACCTTGGAGGCAAAGGGCAGGTCGCGGGAGATGCGGATCTTTGAGCGGATGTAGTTGCTCAACACCACCGCTGGCTCGCCTTCGGGGTTGAAGGGTGTGGAAGCGGCCAGGATCGGCTCGATAATGCTTTCGAGCACCTCGCGGTAGAGGTTGTCCTTGGACTTGAAGTAGTAATAGACATTGGGCTTGGGCAGCCCGGCCTTGGCGGCGATGTCGCTGGTTTTGGTCGCGGCGAAGCCCTTGTCGGCAAACTCCTCGCTGGCCGCCCGCAGGATCTTTTCTTTGTTGCGCTCGCGAATGCTGCTCATAAACCTGGAGTTTCCTTGCCAAGACTGGCGGTTGCGCATGGTAGCACCGGCCTTGCGCGACGCTCAAGAATCCTCCCGCAGCCCATGTACCACGGGCGTTACACTGACATTGTCTGTCTTGTTGCAGAACGTCGAGGACAACCTGTCGGCGATCAACCACCTGCAAACTCAGGCTGACATCTTTCAGCAGGTTTGCCAGCGAAACCCGCAACTGTTCGGCAGCCAGGGGAGTGTGGCGCTGATCCAGAGCCTGGGAGGCGGCTGGCAAGAGACCCGGCAATGAATAAAGCGGCCAACGAAGGCAGCGTCCTTCGTTGGCCGCTGTGCCATCACTAACCTGCTTTGCTTACTTGGGTGGCGGTTGGTTTTTTCACGGGGAAGTCATCATCGAAGAACGTCGTTGCGTCTTCGATTTGTGACTTGCGTTGTTTACGCAGGAACTCATCAAAGTCTTTTTTGACGATGGGGTCTTCTAAGGCCTCATAGTCAAATACATTGGCGCCATATTTATAAGCGAAGTTGATGTCGACGAATTCAGCACTGGCACAAGCAGATGAAAACTTCGAATTGCTTCTGTCGAAATTTACCCGGTACTGTTTGATTTTTGGAACATAGACAATCGTATTGCCGAGCTTGAAGACTTCGACAGAGACCCCAACGGTAATGGTTTTGTAGAAGTCCTTGTTTTTCTCGACGCCAAAACGCAAGGCCTCCCCCTGCTTGGCCATGAATTTTTGGAAACTGTCCAGAGCGCTGCTACCTTGCGAGGCGACGATGTCCAGTATGAAGTTGACAAAGTCAGTGGCAATACTGACCCCGCGAATATGCCGGGAATACGTTTGCTCATCGATTTTGCTTGGCCCCATCAGCGGGAGTTTTGACAGCGCGAGGCTCCACAGCGCCACATCGGTCTTGTATTGCTCCCCTTCGGCTTCGGCTTTGCGTTGTACGTAATTGGTGACCACGGAGGTCATGCCGATCAAGTATTTTTTCAGTTCGGTGATCTTTTTCATGACCTCGGGATCATTGATCAATTCGTTGCCGATGATGAACTCAATAAGCCCATCCTTATCCGCATAGGGGTCGTCCTGGTCTTTAAGTTTGACGTCCTTGAGGTGGGTGTCACCAAAGAATTCATTGGCTTCTTTTAGTTGCTCAGAGAATAAGCGAATATCTTTGACGTGGGCAGGCATTGAAGTAATCGTCTTCATTTCATCATTTCCTTATGAGAGTCGTCATTAATGGTTGGGCGTGGATGTTCGCCACGGATGAAGCGTGTCCAAGTTGATTAAGTCAGCGTTTATTGGCCTCGGTTATTCGAGGTGTTGCCCCTTGAAAGAGGTAGGGAAGTTATAGAGTTAGCAGGGAGTAATGGCAATGAATGAGGTCAACCAATTCGCTTGCCTGGACAAAGTAGTTATAGCGATTGGAAGTGAGCACCCAGAGGCTGTTTTTTGACGGCGGCTCCCCTTAAATACGAGATATGGCTAAGTGATGGCTTTTGCACGGGTTTTGGTGGCGGGTACTGAACGACCGAAGGAGCATCACCATGGGAAAAGATTGTTTACCGAAGGCTGCAAGATTCGACGAGTGGTTGCTTGCGCTTTACGAAGCGCTGGATTGGCAATCCGTTGAAATATAGATACGATGCTAATCATTAGCTTGCTATCTATGTGTGCATCGAATGAAGCCGTCCACGTTTCAGCTCCCAGACTTCTGGCAAGCCACCCTGGCGCCCTCGCGGGTCGATCTGTTGTTTGCTTTGCGCAACATGATCGCTGGCGGGATCGCGTTGTATCTGGCCTTTTGCTTCGACTTGCAGCAGCCGCAATGGGCGCTGACCACGGTGTTTATCGTCGGCCAATCCACCAGTGGCATGGTCTTGGCCAAAGGCGCTTATCGTTTGTTGGGTACGTTTGTGGGCGCTGTGGCTTCGGTGGTGATGATCGGTGTGTTCGGTCAGGCACCGCTGTTGTTCCTGCTGTGTATGGCATTGTGGCTGGTATTTTGCACCACGGGGGCGTCGCTGCTGCGTAATCACGCGTCTTATGGCTTTGTGCTGGCGGGCTACACAACGGCGATTATTGCGTTGCCCGCCACAGCCGCGCCGCTGGGTGTGTTCGATGAGGCGGTGGCGCGCTGTCAGGAAATCAGCCTGGGGATTCTCTGCGCGTCGATCGCCAGCACGATTTTATGGCCCCGCCGAATTGAGCAAACGCTGGCAATTCAAGGTCGTGCTGCCTGGCAGGCGGGAATGCGCGCAGCGGCGTCGGAGCTGCTGGGGACGGATCAGCGCAAGGGCTTGCTGGAGGCGTTGGGACGTTTGGTGGCGGTGGACGCCCAGCGCGATCACGCCTGGTTTGAAGGCCCCAAGGGGCGGCGTCGCTCCCAGGCATTGCGGGTGCTTAGCCGTGATTTGCTCGGGTTGTTACGCGCGGCACGCGGCGTGGCGCGGCAACGGATGATGCTGGATGAGACGACGCTTGTAGCGCCCTGGGTGGACGAGGTGGCCGCTGTGTTGCAGCAGGAGCCCTATGCGCAGTTGCCCGAGCTGACGCGCCGCCTCGCGCTGGCGTTGCAAGACGCTCGCTTGAACCCGGAGGCGCATTTTTGTCTGGCGCAGCTGGCTCAGGTCTTGCGGTTGATTGAGGTGGGTGGCTTGAGCCTGGCGGCTGTCGAAGCGGGCAGGGTGCCGCCGGGCGCGCCTGGGGCCCTGTCCTGGCATCGTGATATCGAGCAGGGCGTGCTTGGGGGCTTGCGCAGTGCCTTGGCGTTCCTGGCTGTCGCGGCATTCTGGATGTTTACTGCCTGGCCTTCAGGGTTGGGCGCGGTATCGATCAGTGGTGTGGTGTTGAGCCTGTTTGCGGCGCGGGAAAATCCCTCGGCGTCGAGTCTGAATTTTCTAAAGGGTATTGCGTTGTCGATCCCGGTGGCGGGGTTTGTGCGCTTTGGCTTGTTGCCCGATTTTGATGCTTTCCCGCTGTTATGCGTGGCGTTGGGTGTGCCGCTGTTTTTCGCTTCACTGTGTATGAGCCGGGTAAAACTGGCGGCCACCGCTTCGGCGTTTTGCATTTTCTTCGTCAACAACGTCGGCCCCAGCAACCTGATGAGCTATGACATTGCAGCCTTTCTGAACAAGGCGATCGCCACTCTGGTGGGCGTCGGTATTGCGGTGGTGGTGTTTCGCCTGATTCAGCTCAACCCCGGCGAGCGCCACTATCGGCGGATGTTCAGGGCCTCTTTGTTTGACTTGGCGCAGTTGACGTCCCGCCCTTTGGAGCAGGTCGAAAGCTGGTTTGGCGGGCGTATGGCGGACCGTTTGATTCGCTTGTCCCGCTACAGCCAAACCTTGCCGGATGAACGTCGTATCCACTGGGAGAACGGATTGTTGGGGTTGGACCTGGGGGACGAGTTGTTGGAACTACGCGCAAGCCTTTCGGGCACTCAAGGTGTATTGGCCAGCGTGCGCGATGATTATTTACGACAGTTGGCGGCGTTGCTCAGGCAGGGCGGACCAAGTGCGGTACTGGCGCTGAGCTTGGATGAGCCCAGTGCTGCGTTGCTGGAAGCACTTGAGGGGGCGTCGACGTTGACGGAGCAGGATCGGGAGATGGCCAGGGCGGCGGCGTTGCAACTACGGTTCACCTGGCGCAAGTGGTGTCAAAGGGGGGCGGGGTTGTAGGAGCTGGAGAGCCAGCTCCTACAAGGTTGTTACTCGGCAATCTGCAACTTGCGCGATTCCGTATAGATGTAGCGCACCTTTTCATACTCAAACGGCGAGTTCATTTGCCCATACCGGAAGCTGGTCTGGTAACGCTTGTCCACTGCGCGCAGGGCCCAGATTTCCGGGTGGTTTTCGCTGACCTTGGACACGTTGAGGAAGTTGATCTCGGTTTCGGCGCCGTAGTCGACGATCAGGCCGGTGGTGTCGCGTAGGTTCGACGGGCCGAAGATCGGCAGCACCAGGTACGCACCGCCAGGCACGCCATAGAAGCCAAGGGTTTGACCAAAGTCTTCGCTCTGGCGCGGCAGGCCCATGGCCGTGGCCGGGTCCCACAAACCAGCGATGCCGATGGTGGTGTTGAGCAGCAGGCGCCCGGTGGTTTCCAGGGAGCGGTGGCCCTTGAGCTGCAGCAGGCTGTTCAACAGGTTGGGTACATCGCCCAGGTTGTTGAAGAAGTTGCTCACGCCGGTGCGCAGGAAGCTTGGGGTGATGTAGGTGTAGCCGTCGACCACGGGCAGGAATACCCATTGGTCGAAACGGTAGTTGAAGTGGTACACGCGACGGTTCCACGACTCCAACGGGTCGTAGACGTTGAGGGCGGTCAGGGAGGAGCGCTCGAACTCGCGCTGGTCCAGACCCGGGTTGAACTTAAGCTTGGTCAGCGGCTCCTTGAAACCGTCGGCATCGACCTTGACGGGTTCATGGGCCTTGCTGTTGTCGGCATTGGCCACGCCTGCGCACATCAAGGCGGCGAGCAGCAGAAGATATTTAGCCACGGAAGAACTCCAGCATGGCGTCGGCGTTGACGCGGTAATTGAGGTTGCCGCAGTGGCCGCCCAACGGGTAGACGGTCAAGCGATCGCCGAAGGTTTTACGCAGGAAGCCCAGGTCGCCAGGGCCGAGGATCACGTCGTCGGCGTTGTGCATCACCGCGATTTTCGGGCTGTCGTGCAAGTAGTCCTTGAGCGCGTACAAGCTGACCTGGTCGATCAGTTGCAACAGGCTGCCGCCGTCGGTGCGCGCGCGCCACATTGGAATGACCTGCTCGGTGAGGTAGCAATCGAAGTCGCATTGCAGTGCACGCTTGAGGAAGGGGGTAAGGCTGGTGCCTTCGCCGATCGGGTAATTCGGTGGGATGATCAGGCCACGACGGTTGATCAAGTCTGAGGTAAAGGCAATGTCGGCCGCCGAGAAGCGGAACGAGGTGCCGATCAGCATAGCCATCTGTTCGTTGGTCAGGTGCTGCTTGGACTGTTGGAAGTCGTAGAGCAGGGCGTCGTTAAGGTCGATATAGCCCTTTTGCTGGAAGTAGCGGGTCAGCTTGCCCAGCACCAGCTCATAGAAGGTGGTGGTGTTGTTGATGCCTTTGACCTCGGTCTGTACCAGCTTGTCGAGGTTGGTGATCGACGTGTAGAGATTGACCGGCGGGTTCAGCAGCAGCACTTTCTTGAAGTTGAAGCTGCGGCGGGTCTCGTCAAGTTTGCTGATGAATGCCGCATCCAGGGCACCGAGGCTGTAGCCGGAGAGGTAATAGTCCGTGACAGGCAGCGTCGAGTTTTGGGCGCGCACGGCCTGCATCACTCGGTACATGTCTTCGGCGTCTTCCTGGGTGACTCCCGGGGTGGCGAAGCGCGAGGCGGCAGCGATGAAGTCGAAGCTGGTGGGCGAGGAGAGCTGCACCACGTGGTAGCCGGCTTGGTAATAGAGTTTTTTCAGGTATTCGTTGATGCTGCTGTCATACCGCGCGCCGGTGCCGGAAATCAGGAAGATCAACGGTGCGGCGTGGTCTTGCTTGGCGATGCGGTAGGTGAGCTTCTTCACGGCCCAGAAGTTGTCCGGAAGGCTGAACTGGCGCTCCGGGCGCATGGTCAGGCTGTAGTCGGACTGGTTGATCTCATCATTGCTCGGCAGTTTTGGCCGAAGGTCAGGCGGTGTGGTCGCGATGGTCGCTTCGAACGGGTTGGTCAAAGGGTAGCCATAGCTGGCCTGGTCGATGTCGACGGCCAGTGCCGACGCACTTAAAAATAGGCTGCCCAACAGGGCCGCACAGCGCAAGGAACGGAGCATGACTAAATCCCTAAGAGGAAATGTGCTGAATGAAGTTCGCAGGCTATGACCACCGCGCGCGCGCCGAAGTGCCATCACACGGCACGAAATGTCGGAAAATAACGTCGGAGTCGGGGTAATAGTAGCCAGACGATACACTTTGCGACGCTTTGATGAACAGATATCTGCGTACACACCTTGCTAACGGCCACCGTGGGATTAAGCTGAGCGCCGTTTTTGCCTATCGGAGTGCCCCATGTCCCGTCGTTTGCCACTGATCCTGCTGCTTATTGCCCTGCCGTTATGGTTGGCCGCCAGTTATGGCGCTCGTTACGGCTTCATGGAGGATGGCCGGTGGGTTGGAATTTGCGTCGATGAGGCCAGCCGCTGGGAATGTCAGTTGCGTTCGAACCTGGGGTTGATGATTCACTTCAAGGTGCTGGGATGGGCGGCATTGGTCACGGCGATTCTGGGCTTTTTCGTGCCGGGTCGTGCGGGGTGGGGGCTGGCGGTGCTGGGGATGGTGTTCGGCTTGCCGGCGTTGGCGTTGTATAACACTACCTTTGCCGTGTTTGCGGTGGTGATTGCGGGGTTGCGGTTGGTCAGGGCGCCTCGCAGCACCTGATAGGACCATTCGCGAGCAAGCCCGCTCCCACA
>NZ_JBOICG010000116.1:0-1872 GCF_050739995.1 Pseudomonas sp.
AGGTGGCACGGATCAAACCGACCGACAAGGTCACGATTCAGGTCATGCGCAACGGTAAAGAGATCAAGCTCTCGGCGGAAATCGGCCTGCGGCCACCGCCTGCGCCGGTGAAAGAAGAGGAATAAATTCAACCTTGCAGGTGCTCGTTCGAGAGCACCTGTAAGGTGATGTTTCAAAGCGATCCATTCTCATTAGGCATGTTATATTGTTTCAATATCGCTATTGGAACGCTCTACCATGCCGTCTCGAAAATTTGTGCCCTTGGCTGGCCTAGCCTTGGGTTTGCTGATTGACCCCGCTTACGCCGAAGAAAGCACCGTTGAACTGGACGCCATCAGCGTTACCACCGACGCCTATGAATCCGCCACCAGCCCCGTCAAAGGCTACCGCGCGACTCGTTCCGCCAGCGCGACCAAAACTGACACGGCTATTCGCGATATCCCACAATCCATCAGCGTAATTCCCGCCACGGTACTCAAAGACCTCGGCAGCACCAGCGTCGAACGCGCCTTGGAATATGCCGGCGGCGTGTCCAAGCAAAACAACTTCGGCGGCCTGACGCTTTACGAATACAGCGTGCGTGGCTTCACCACGTCAGAGTTCTACCAGGACGGCTTCAGCGCCAACCGCGGCTACCCAAGCACACCGGACGCGGCCAATATCGAACGCATCGAAGTGCTCAAGGGCCCTGCTGCCAGCTTGTATGGCCGTGGAGACCCTGGTGGCACCGTGAACATCGTCACCAAGAAACCCCAGCCGGACGCCTTCACCACCTTGCAAACCAGTGCCGGAAGCTGGGACCGCTATCGCACCGCCCTGGACATCAACACACCACTGGACAGCGAAGGCAACGTGCTGTCGCGGGTCAATCTCGCGGTGGAAGACAACCACAGCTTCCGCGACCACGTGGATGCCCAGCGGGTGTTCGTTGCGCCGTCCTTCAGTTGGCAACTGAGCCCGGACACCCACTTGTTGGTAGAAAGCGAATTCGTCCGCCACAGCTCGACGTTCGATCGAGGCATTGTCGCCAACACCGGCATGTCCCACTCCACGTTCTTGGGTGAACCCAACGACGGCAATATCCGTAACCACAACAACCGCATCCAGGCCGCCATCGAACACAACCTCGACGACACCTGGCAACTGCGCCTGGCCAGCCACTACAAACAAGGCAGCCTGTGGGGCGATGCCTCGGAAAGCCGCGCACTGAACGCCGACGGACACACCATCAACCGCCGCTACCGTGAACGCTCCACCGGCTGGCACGACAGCATTACCCAGCTGGAACTGCGTGGCCGGTTCGACATCGGCACTTGGCAGCACGAACTGTTGATCGGTACCGAATACGAGGACTACCGCAAGAAGGAACGCGTGACCGCCATCGCCGGCAGCCCGTACTCCATCGACATCTACAAGCCCGTCTACGGCCAGCCCAAACCCAATGGCGCACGCTCCGGCACTGACGTCTTTGAACAGGTCAAAAGCCAAGCGCTGAACCTGCAAGACCAGATCGTGTTCACCGACCGCCTGCGCGGCATGGTCGGCGCACGCTTCGAGCACTTCGAGCAAAGCACCGAAGACTTCGCCCGCAACCACGCCAAGAGCCGGCAAACCCACGACGCCCTGACCCAGCGCGCCGGCGTGCTCTACCAACTCACCCCACAAGTCGGCCTGTTCGCCAACGCCTCGACCTCATTCAAGCCCAACAACGGTCTGGACGCTGGGGGCAAATCCTTCAACCCGGAAGAAGGCGTCGGCTATGAGGTGGGCATCAAGAGCGAGCTGTTCGACGACCGTCTCAGCACCACCCTCGCCGCCTTCCATATCGACAAGGAAAACGTCCTGGCCCTGGACCCGACCACCGATACCAAC
>NZ_JBOICG010000117.1:0-7187 GCF_050739995.1 Pseudomonas sp.
CCCGATGACGGTGTGTCAGTCACCCGATGTATGACTGATCCATCGCTATCGGGAGCAAGCCCCCTCCCACTTGGGTTTTGTGTCTTATGCGACTTGCTGAGCTCGTTGCGCAATCAACTGGCGGGTGAGGAGAATCAAGCGCTTGCCATAGTCAATCGCATCATTGAGCGGATCGAACCCACGGATCAGGAACGTGGTGATACCCAGTTCGTAGTAGTCGAGCAAGGCTTCGGCGACTTGCTCGGGCGTGCCGACCAATGACGTTGAATTCCCCTGCGCGCCCAGCAACCCGGCAATCCCGGTCCACAAGCGTTTATCCAATCGTGTCCCTTGTGCTGCCGCTGCCAGCAAGCGGCGCGAGCCTTCATTCGGCGGCTCACGTCGCACAAAGCCAGCCTGCTCGGCCAGCGCCGTGGCCTGCTGCAAGATGGTTTCGGCACGTGCCCAGGCGGCCTCCTCGGTCTCGGCGAGGATCGGCCGCAGTGACAAACTGAAGCGGATCGTGCGCCCATGCTTGGCCGCTTCCGCACGCACCCGCGTCACGGTTTCGCGCACCTGTTCGTAGGTTTCACCCCACAGTGCATACACGTCGGCATGTTTGCCTGCCACCGCAATTGCGGCGTCCGAGGAACCACCGAAGTACAGCGGAATATGCGGCTGCTGCGGCGACTTCACTGCTGAGTGCGCACCTTCGACCTGATAGTAGGTGCCGGCGAAATCGAAGGGCTTGTCACGGGTCCATTCCTGGCGCACCACACTCAGGTATTCGTCGGTACGCGCGTAACGCTCATCCTTGCCGATATGGCTGCCGTCGGCACGCAGTTCACGGTCATCGCCACCGGTGATGATATGCACGGCGGTGCGCCCGCCGTTGAACACATCCAGGGTGATGAACTGGCGCGCGGCCAAGGTGGGTTGGGTAAAACCGGGGCGGTGGGCGATGAGAAACTGTAGCTTCTGGGTGACGCTGGCGGCGTGGGCGGCAATCAGCGTGCTGTCCGGGCTGTTGGAGTGGAAGGCCACGAGGGCGCGGTCAAAGCCCGCCTCTTCGTGGGCGCGGGCCACGGTTTCCACGTACTCGGGTTGCAACACCGGGCCGCTGCGCGGATGGATCTCGGAAGCGTGATGGCCGCCGATATAGCCGATGAATTCAATGCTCATGGTCACTCCTTGATGGGTTGGGGGACAGCACCTCCACCGGGCAAGGGGTCGGTTATCCGGGTCAAAAGTAGGGCCCGGAACGAGCCTTGTAAAATGCCGATTGGTTCTAACCTAATCATTAAAAAGTCGAATGACATTTATATTTATATATTAGAAATTTGCATTTTTATGGGGCTCACTCAGTCGCGTCAGCCATCGCAATGCTCGGTTGGTCGCTAGGGCCGGTGGCACCCATGCGATCGGCCAGGTAACGCGCCGGCGGTTGGCCGACGGCCTTGCGGAACATGGTGATAAAGCCGCTGGCGTTCTCATAACCCAGGTCCAGCGCCACTCGTTGCACACTGTCGCCCTTGGCCAAGCGTTGCAGGGACAAAATCACATGCAACTGCCGGCGCCAGCGGCCAAAACTCAAGCCCAGCTCTTCCAGCAGTAACCGCGTCATGCTGCGCTCGCTCATGCCGATGCGTACGGCCCATTGGCCGAGGCTGGCTTTGTCTGCGGGGTCGGCCAACAGGCTGTCGGCCAGGCGGCGCAGCCTTGGGTCCTGAGGCATGGGCAGGTGCAGGGCTTCGATGGGAGCCTCGGCCAGCTCGTCCAGCAACGTATTGATCAGGCGTCCCTGGGCGCCATCGACGTCATACAGCCGCGGAAAACTCACCGCCTTGCTGATCAACTCATGCAACAGCCCCGACACCGCCAGGGTGCAGCATTGCGGGGGCAGGGCGCGGGTAGCGTCAGGGTCGATCAGCAGGCAATACACATGGGCCTCACCCGACCCCCGGGCCGCATGGGGCAGGCCGCCGGGAATCCACAGGGCACACTGTGGCGGCACGATCCAGATACCCGCCTCGATCTCGCAATGGATAACGCCGCGCAAGGTGTACATCAACTGGCCCTTACGGTGGGCATGCTGCTGATGCTCCCAAGTGGCCGACGTGCTGCTGGCGCCCACTGCCACCACCGCACGGGGAAACAGGTCGGCATCCCTGGACATCGAGGGGTCGTGCATCTCAAGGCGGTGGTGTTTCATAGTGGGCATCGCATCTTGGCTGAATTGCGAAATAGTCTGGCTATTCTGTGCAATGCTGTCCAGCGCTCGGGTCTCTATAGTGAGAGTCACTCTCATTTAGGAGCTTTGCCATGCGACTCGACAGCACCACTTTCCCTGTAGTGAAAATCGTCTTCGACGCGCCGAACAACGCCGGCCCGGAAGACGCCTTTGTGATCTTCGAAGGCCTGCTGGCTCGACAACAACCCTTCATATTGCTGCATGAAAAAGCCGTGGACGAAAACAACCACGAGCACTCCCACGAAGAGCGCAAGCACGCGTCCATCTGGATGAAGAAAAACAAACCGGCGCTGCGGGCGTTCGTCAAAGGCATGATCCAGGTGGAACCCAGTGCGGCCAAGCGCCTGGCGCTCAAGCCGTTTGCCGTGACGTTCGGCAAGGCCTGGGGTTATCCGCTGCTGGTGGTGGAATCCAAGGACCAGGCCTGGGCATTGGCGCGGGATGTGTTGGATGAGCGGGTGTCGGATGTGGCGCATTTTTGAAGCAGTACCGATCAGTGTGGGAGCTGTCCAGCTTTAGCGAGGCGCTGAGCTGGATAGCCGCCGCAAAATCACCTGTTTGAGGTATCCTCCGCGCCCCGCTTATCACCGATTCAAAGACAGATGACAGGACAAGACATGCAGGCGATGCTTTCGTCGATTCTCGACGAAGTGCGCCCTCTGATCGGCCTCGGCAAAGTCGCCGACTACATCCCAGCCCTGGCCGACGTGCCCGCCAACCAACTGGGTATCGCGGTATACGGCAATGACGGCTCGGCCTACTGCGCCGGTGACGCCGACACCTTGTTTTCGGTGCAGAGCATTTCCAAGGTCTTCAGCCTGGTACAAGCCATCGACCACGGCGGTGAAACTATCTGGGAACGCCTGGGCCATGAGCCGTCCGGGCAACCGTTCAACTCCATGGTGCAACTGGAATTCGAGCGCGGCCGACCACGCAATCCCTTCATTAATGCCGGCGCGCTGGTGATCTGCGACATCAACCAATCACGCTTCGCCGTGCCGATTTTGTCGATGCGTGACTTCGTGCGGCGCCTGTCGGGCAACCCGCAGATCCTGGTCAACAGCGTTGTCGCCGAATCCGAAGCCCAGCATGGCGCACGCAATGCCGCGATGGCGTACCTGATGAAGTCCTTCGGCAACTTCCACAACGACGTGGATGCAGTACTGCACAGCTACTTCAACTACTGCGCGTTGCAGATGAGCTGCCTGGACCTGGCCAAGGCATTCAGCTTCCTCGCCAACGAAGGCACGAGCGCCCACAGCGGCGAACAGATCCTGACCGCGCGCCAGACCAAACAGGTCAACTCCATCATGGCCACCAGCGGTTTGTATGACGAAGCGGGCAACTTCGCCTACCGCGTGGGGCTGCCGGGCAAGAGTGGCGTGGGCGGTGGCATAGTCGCGGTGGTGCCGGGGCAATTTACGGTGTGCGTGTGGTCGCCGGAGTTGAACGCGGCGGGGAACTCCCTGGCGGGAATGAAGGCGCTGGAGTTGTTGAGTGAGCGGATTGGGTGGTCGGTGTTTTGAGGCCGTTCCCTTGTGCGGGGACGACCTTAATCTCTGGTCTTGAGTGCTACAAATAAATCCACCCTCTGAAGTCGGTGGTTTGCAGTGACACCAGAACCAATAGTTTTACCAACTGGCCCACGGTAATAAAGGCGATGTCGTTGATGGAATTCCCACATCGTGGATCATCGACGGCAGAGCCTATTCGCTATCTTTTTTCGATCCCTTGGACCTCCTCTTCGGCACCGGCACAATCATGCTGACCTCACGCTGATACTGGCGATATCTCTCACCAAACAGCACCACCAGATCCTTCTCTTCAATGTGGGCGCCGATAAAGATATAAGCCGTCAGCCCCACCGCAAACAGCAGATGACCTGCCGTCATGTCCGGTGTTGCCCAAAAGGCAATCAAGAACCCCAGGTAAAGTGGGTGACGAACGATCTTGTATAGCAGCGGCGTTCTGAATGTCGGGGCGTGTTGTGCGGCGTCACGCCAGCGGTCAATGGCTTGTTTGAGCCCGAAAAGTTCGAAGTGGCTGATCAACAACGTCGCCAGCAATACGATGCCCCAGCCCAGCCAGGACAGTCCCGTCAACAGGGCTCTTGCCCAGGCTGTTTCAACGCTCCAAACCATGTAGGTGATGGGGTGCCACAGCCAGAACAGCAATGCGAGCACCAGGCTGCTGAGCAGCACATAGGTGGAGCGTTCGAATGCGGCCAGCCCGTTCTTGAAGCTTTTACGCGCCATGACGCTGTGCTGGACGCCGAACAGCAGGATCAGCACACAGTTGATCAGCGTTGCCAGTGGCCAGTCGATGAGTGGCCCTTCGTTGATGCCCTTGGGTACCAGGACGCTCCCCACGAAGCCCATCAGGTATAAAAACGTGGCCAGGAAAATCAGGTAGCAACCGCTGCTGTACACCAACACCGCGAGCTTCGCCGGGAGGTTGTTCGAGTGTTTTTGCGGGTTCATGGACGATTCCTTTCGCACATGGTGAAGGGGTGAGCCGGTTGAGGACTGAGTTCGGCTCACTAAGGCTAGCGGGACAAGGGGGTAAAGCAACCTGTGAGTGTTGACAGTTCTTTAGAATATTTGGTGATTCAACTGATGTTCAATCGATCCAATAAGCTGTACCAGGCCACACTCAAGCCCTGCTGGCGGGTCGCTGCGGGAGAGTACTATGCCAGCCCCGACGATAGCCGCGATAACCGCACCACCTGCCAACACACCCAACCCCGCCACGCAAAGTAGCCGCTCCACGCACCCAGTGTCGCAGCCACGGCCATTTGTACTTGCCACAGTTCCAGGGCGGGTGCGTGCAGGGCATGCGCCACCCCCAGCGCATAGCGCGTGATGAAGATGCCGATGATCACCAGCAAAGGCAGCCAGCTACCTTTTACGGTCAGCCGACCATCGTCCGCATCGTGGCTCACGAAGCGGGAACTGAGGACGCGGGAAATACCCCATGCGCTGAACCCCAGCCCAAGGCCCCAGTAAGCCAGGCCCGCACGCCAATGGGTGGTGTATTGCAGGACGCCGGCTACCGACAGAACCAGCATGCCGATGGGCAACAGCAAGGCGAGGGCGGGGCGCACGCGGCGGGTGCGGGTTTGCAGTGCACCGAAGACGCACAGGGCGATAAAAAGGGCGAATACCCAGCGCGGGGTGTGGGTGAGGTAGTCCAAGTGGGTCCCGTCCTTGAGCGTTGAAGGTCGGCTATTTTGCGTCAGGCTATGTGACGAAATGATGAGAACAGGAGCGGGAAAACCCGCTCCCACAGCCATTGCCGCCCAACGCCAAGGTCAGCCCCGGCGCCGGTTCGTGCACAGGGTGCAAGAAACCTGGAATAACTATCACTGGAGAACCCATGTGGGAGCTGGCTTGCCTGCGATGGCAGTGGATCAGCCAATACATCTGGCACTGAAAGATCACTATCTCAGGCAAGCCAGCTCCCACAGTTGACCTTATTGGTCGTGAGGGCTGTTTCTACCCAAACAAAAAATGCGCCCCGGAGGGCGCATTCTTTTGTTCGGTCAACGATCGCCTATCAGGCAATTGCATCCCAAGCCCGATCACCGTGCTCGTCTTTAATCCGAGTCGGCAACCCCATCACGTCCAGCGCCTTCAGGAACGGCTCAGCCGGCAGTTCCTCGACGTTGGCCATGTGTTTTACATCCCACTCGCCACGGGCAACCAACAGGGCAGCAGCCACTGGAGGGACGCCTGCGGTGTAGGAGATGCCCTGGCTGTCGGTTTCGGCAAAGGCTTCTTCATGGCAGGCCACGTTGTAGATGAACATCTCACGTGGCTGGCCGCCCTTGGTGCCTTTGACCAGGTCGCCGATGCAGGTCTTGCCGGTGTAGCCCGGAGCGAGCGATGACGGGTCGGGCAGCACGGCCTTGACCACTTTCAACGGCACCACTTCCACGCCTTCGGCGGTGGTGACCGGTTTTTCGGAGAGCAGGCCGAGGTTCTTCAGCACGGTGAACACGTTGATGTAGTGTTCGCCGAAGCTCATCCAGAAACGCACGTTGGGCACGTCGAGGTTTTTCGACAGCGAGTGCACTACATCGTGGCCGGTGAGGTAGAGGTTCTGCGAACCGACGACCGGCAGGTCGTCGGTGCGTTTGACTTCGAACATGGTGTTGCTGGTCCACTGGCTGTTCTGCCAGCTCCACACTTGTCCGGTGAACTCGCGGAAGTTGATTTCCGGGTCGAAATTGGTGGCGAAGTATTTGCCATGGGAGCCGGCATTGACGTCGAGGATGTCGATCGAATCAATGCGGTCAAAATGCTGTTGCTGCGCCAGCGCGGCGTACGCGTTGACGACACCCGGGTCGAAGCCCACGCCAAGGATGGCGGTGATGTTCTTCTGTTTGCACTCTTCCAGGTGGTTCCATTCGTAGTTGCCGTACCACGGCGGGGTCTCGCAGACCTTGCCCGGCTCTTCGTGGATGGCGGTGTCGAGGTAGGCAACGCCCGTATCGATGCAGGCGCGCAGCACCGACATGTTGAGGAACGCGGAACCTACGTTGATGACGATCTGCGATTCGGTCTCGCGGATCAGGGCCTTGGTCGCTTCCACGTCCAGGGCGTTCAGCGCGAAGGCTTGGATGTCGGCGGGAACCTTGAGGCTACCCTTGGCCTTGACGCTGTCGATGATGGCCTGGCATTTGGAGATGTTGCGCGACGCGATAGCAATACGACCGAGTTCGTCGTTGTGCTGCGCGCACTTGTGGGCCACCACCTTGGCGACACCTCCTGCACCAATGATAAGAACGTTCTTTTTCAATTGCTTTATCTCTCCTTTATCCGCCAGCTTACGAAAGGCTGGACAGGTAGTCGTCGTAACCAAATTCACGAACCACCTCGACAGTACCGTCGAGTTGTTTCACTACGATGGACGGCATTTTCAGGCCGTTGAACCAGTTTTTCTTGACCATGGTGTA
>NZ_JBOICG010000118.1:0-10865 GCF_050739995.1 Pseudomonas sp.
GCCTCGGGCTATATCTTCCGCATCACTGATGTCGAGCACTTGATCCGGCCGTTAAAAGATAACGCCGGTGGTGAGGCGAGCTACATGGTGACCCGAAACGGCGCCATCATTGGTCGTTCATCGTCCATGATTGTGCCCTTCGATCGCGTAGTGCCTGTTTCGCCACCTCCCCCCGAGCCGATTTACTGCTGGATAGGCGGCGATGGTCCTGAGCCTTGAGCCCGGCCATCTACTCCTCCGATCTTTCGAAGTAAAACGTGGTTGTTCGCCAGTCATTCGGCTGGCGCGAGTGTGTCCTGGTTTCAGTCTCCCAGCAGTAACTCAAGGACTGAACGAGCGATTAAGGCCCTGCAACCTGTGCGGTGCCTATTTCAACTAGCAAAGGAGAGACTGAAATGCCCACTACAACATCAGGGATCCTGGTTCTCAATCCGCCGACAATCAATGAGGCGTTGGATGATGCAACTGGCCTCATCCCGGCGGTCGTTGCACCCGTTGGCATCACCCTACAGTTGAACACCGGGACAGCATCCAGGTCGACCGACTGGATGGGCATCGAGATGCGCGATGTCACTGTGAGTCCGCCCACCTGGTTCACCCTTCTGGCGCCTTATCAGATCAACGTGAACCCGGTTCCTCCGATGATCAGCAAGTTTGTCCCTGCGCCTGTACCCGAGTTCAGGCATGGCTTTTACGAACTCAGAAATACTCAGTACCGTAATCTGGCGGGTGTACCAGGGCCTTCCCTCGACACGTCCAACCCAGGTGCATTCCGGGTCGATACCATCGCACCTTATGCCACAGCAACCTCACGTGAGCAGCCGACTGTTCCGACGTTTAACAATGCGCCGCCTGGCCAGGTTATCGATAACAACTTTTTGATAAATCAGGGGGGCGTCGATATTGGCATTCCTCCCAATACCTATGGTCCGCAGACCGGGCGGTTTGAAGCCGGAGACAGGTTCACCGTGTACTTCAGCCCGGTCATGGACCCTCGGCCGCAGTATGATGTGAGTGGCCTGGTTCCCATGCAGCCCACAGGAGGCACATTTTTCCTGCCAGCAGCACAAATAGTATTAAGTGGGTTGTTTTATATTTTCTACACCATCACTGACCGAGCGGGAAATGTCAGTCGCCCTTCATTCGTGGACTTTCGTACGGTTGCCTTGTTGGCCGACCCAGTGCCACTGCCACCTGTTCTTCCACTGGCACCTGATCCCATTGGCGGCACGGACGATTTGCTCGACATTGCCGATTACGTCGCTGGCATTGAACTGCATATCCAGCAGTACCTTAATTTCGCCACAGGGGTGGACAAATTCGAAGTGCAGTGGGAAGCACAACTCCCTGGACCGCAATCACCTCCGCTCGCCAATTTTGATGTGGTCTTCAACAACATGAATGCTGCGATCAAAGCGGCTTACACTGCGACGCTTGGTCCGCAGACGGTTGACGTGCGTTATCGGATTGACCGTAACGGCGTATTTTTCCCCTCTCCCACTAAGCAGGTCCGCCTTGACTTGTCGGTAGAAGGGCCTGTGCTGCCAGGTACGCTCGAACCCGGGGATGTCAATCCCGCCTTGAACCTGGCAGAGGTTTTTGGCGCAGCCTCGCGTCCTGAATTGAACACCTTGCGTATCGGCGACGCGAATCAGCTGGTTGATATCGAAATACCACTCTGGACTATTGCGGCATTACCCCATGCCAATAATCGGTTCTTTCTGTTCTGGGGCGTCGACAAGGAGCGTGTGGGGCCTTTCCCACTGAGCACCACAACGCCCGGCGCCAGAGCCACATTCCAAATTCCCTGGGATGTGGTAGCACGCCACGGCAACGGTCCTCAACCTGTCAGTTATGTTGTCACCGGGCCCGGTACCACCAACGAAAATCCATCAGGCATCACTACCGTCAATGTGATCGATGCGGTGACGGTAGAACTAGCGTCTGCTCAATTCCAACGTCTTGATGCCAATGGCGAGTGGAGCTGTCAATCCTTGGTCCAACGCGCTCCTGGAACACCTCCGTCCTACTTCGCCCAGGTATTCATTCCCGGAGATCCTCGACTGGTGGTCGGCAATATAGTGACGGTACACGTGAGTATCTCGAGCGAGGCCTTCGGCTTCCCTCCTGGCCCTTTCACGCAAGACTTTCCGAGTCAACCGTTGACACTGGGTGATGTGGACAATGGCTTCAACGTCGATATCCAGTACCGCCCCTTCCTGACGCAGGTGGTGCTGGGGCCTTGCGAGGTCACCTATACAACCACGGTAGACACAGGGGCAACGGGTCATGGTGCGTTGGCCGATGTGTATACCGTCTTCTCCAACCCGGACACATACTGCGATGGGATTGAAATCGTAAGACCTTAAACTCAATAGTCAGTTGGAGTCACCCAAGGGAAGCATTGCTTCCCTTGGGTGTTTTTGGCGTTTGAAAATTGTTCTTTCCAGATAGTTTTTTTGTCTTCGATTCAGTTGATTGATCTTTATAGGAGCACCTATTTCGTTCGCTCAATTTGTTCAGATAAGTCCTACAGCCATGGGTATGTTCGCTGCGTAACCTCTGCGCCGCACAGGTAAGGCTCCATTCCGAGGGAACGAGCCAAGCCGTTTCGAAGGCACTATCCCAGAGAGTGAACTCCTATGTCCCTATTGAATCACTTCGAGCTCAAACCGTTGAGCAAGATGATGAAAGTTCCGACTATTACTTTTCTTATGTTTGCAGCTGTTCAAAGCACCGCACAAGCCGGTCATTTGGTTGGTGAGTCAAAAACCATTGATGGCACAGCACCTAAAAGTGACTGGCAACTGGACCAGAATTCTGAGCTGACTGTAAACGGTGCCAGGGCAGGTCATATTTTGGCCAACGATTCGGCGCTGATTGCCAACGCCGGCAGCCGGATTGATGATATTCGAGCCACCCAGGGCTCTTTCGTGAGCCTGAACGGCGCCACCGTGAATTCAAACCATGCGGAGTTCGGTGCGGTACGCCTGGATGATAGCGATGCCCAAATTCGTGGTAGTGACATAACCAGCCATACCACGATAGGCCTGCAAGCATTCCAGAGCCACAACTCCGATAAGGGGGCGGTTGCCGAGGTATTTGACAGTTCCATCCGTGGTGTCATCGGCGGGGCAGCGGCGAATGGTAACAGCGAGCTGCATTTCGAAAGGAGCACTGTCGAAGGCACCGACGCCGACAGTTTTGGCATATTGCTCGACAGCGCAACGGCCAGTGCCAGCCAAAGCAGGATTGTGGGTGGCAAGAACGGTGTGGTGTTCAGCGATGACTTGGGCGACAGTGGCGTTGGCAGACTGGTCTTGGATAACTCCAGTGTCGAAGGTCGCACCGGTTCCGCCCTTGTTGTGAATGGCGAGTATGGCTCGTCTACCGAAGTTGAAATTGATGTGCGTAACGGTTCGACCCTGACCGCTGGCAACGGCACACTGCTGGAGGTCAATGGCGGTGCAACAGCCAACATGCAGGTCGACAACAGCCGCTTGAACGGCAACGTCATTGTCGAGGACGGCAGCGCGGCGCATTTGAGCCTGCAGAACAACGCCGGCCTGACCGGCCAGTTGAAGAATGTCAGCAGCCTGAACATAGGTGATGCGTCGTTCTGGGAATTGACCGGCGACAGCCAGGTGGGCGCTTTGAACCTGGCTGGCGGTACCGTGAAGTTCGGGGCGACCGATGCCTTCTATCAACTGGACCTGAACAGCCTCGACGGTAACGGCACCTTTGTCATGGGCACCGATTTCGCTCGTGGCATCACCGATTTCCTGAACATCGAGGGAGAGGCCAAGGGTAATCACAGCCTGTTGCTGGCTGCCAGCGGCGCAGAGCCAGTCAACCCCGAAGAGATTCGCATCGTACACACCGGTGGTGGTGATGCGCAGTTCTCCCTGCTGGGTGATGTAGTTGACGTAGGTGCTTACTCCTACGGCCTGAAAAAAGAAGGTACCGACTGGTTTCTCGACCCGAATAATCGTGTGATCAGCCCAGGCACTCGCTCGGTACTGGCGTTGTTCAACACAGCACCGACCGTGTGGTACGGCGAAGCGACCTCACTGCGTACACGCATGGGTGAATTGCGTTTCGAGCCAGGCCAGGCGGGTGTGTGGATTCGTGGTTATGGCAACAAGTACAAAGTGGCTGACACCACTGGCGTTGGCTACAGCCAAAACCAACAGGGCTTTACCTTGGGTGCTGATACGCCTTTGGCTGACAGCCAATGGTTGGTGGGTGTGATGGCGGGTCACAGTTCGTCTGATCTGAACCTCAAGCGTGGCACTTCCGGCACCGTGAAGAGCTACTACCTGGGTGCTTATGCGACGTGGCTGGATGACGAAAGTGGCCTGTATTTCGACGCTGTAGCCAAGGTCAACCGGTTCCAGAACGAGTCCAAGGTCGGCCTGAGTGACGGCACCTCGTCCAAGGGCAAGTACAGCAACACCGGTGGCGGTTTGTCCGCTGAATTCGGTCGCAATATCAAGCTGGATGACGGTTTTTTTGTCGAGCCTTATGCCCAAATGTCCACCGTCGTAATCCAGGGGGGCAATTACAACCTGGACAATGGTCTGCACGCCAAGGGTGAGCGCACTCGTTCAATCATGGCCAAAGCGGGCGCGACGGTCGGCCGGGATATCCAACTCGACAGCGGCAGCGTGGTCCAGCCTTATCTGCGGGCGGCGATGGTGCATGAGTTTGCCAACAACAATAAAGTGTCGGTGAATAACAATGTGTTCAACAACGACCTCTCAGGCTCGCGCGCTGAATTCGGGGCGGGTATGGCGGTGAAGCTGTCGCAGAACCTGCAACTGCATGCTGACCTTGAGCACAGCAGTGGGGGCAAAGTCGAACAGCCTTGGGGCGCTAACGTAGGTGTGCGTTACACCTGGTAAACGCCAGTCATTGCGCAACGCCCGTATCGAAAGCTACGGGCGTTTTTTTGGATAAAGCATTAACTGACCAGGTCGAAGTCCACATCCACGACATGCGAGTTACCGTTGGGGTCGGCTTCGGTGGTTCCTCTTAACTCACCACTGATCGCGATAACGCCATGGCTGAGTGTCAGAATCGTCAATGTCCCTGCGGTGCAGTCCACCGAGTAGTGCTCCGTAGGGGACCTGAGTGAGTACCACACGGCTACTTCGGTGAACTCCTGTTTGGACAAATCGATGATGGACCCGGTGCGAACGTTATCAGGAATACGTATATGAATTTCTTTAATGGTCACGGAGTTGTCTGCGTGCCGCCCATCAATATTGTAGAGCGCACGCTCAGGGTCATGCTGGAGTGTAGTGGTTTGAAAAATGACTTCGACCGAGTCGATTGTTGCATCGAATGTGCCTGTCGCCGTCAGGCGTTTTGGCCGCAAGTATTTTTCCTGAGCGAGCGTTGGCTGTGGTTGCAGTAAGGACATGATCGCTTCTCCATCGCTGATGAGTGTGCGCGTAACAGAGACATTAACGGCTCTGTTTGCAGCATCAAATAGCAGAATGCCCGCCTTGTATACTGTCAAACTTGACAGTATACGGCCGTCGTAACTCATATCTCCGTCTGGAAAGATGTGTGCAGCGTTATCCAAACAGCCCGGCGGCGATATTGATCGAGAAACCCAGAATCGCCGTGTTGAACAGAAAACCGATCAACGATTGCCCAAGCACCACTTTACGCATGCTGCGCGTTGCAACGCCCACATCGGACGTCTGCACCGCCACGCCAATGGTGAACGAGAAATACAGGAAGTCCCAATAGTTCGGCGTGAGCAGGCCCTCGGCAAAGCGCAGCGCCGGCTCCTTGCCATCCCAGGTGTAATACAGCCGGGCGTAGTGAACGCTGAAGATCACCCCGATCAACAGCCACGAACCGATCACCGTCAACCCGGTAAAGCCGTAGTGCAACAGGCGCTCGGTGCTCGCCAGGTCTTTGCTGCCGATCAGTTCGAACGTGATGGCCGCGAGGCTGGCAATGGCCGCGATGCACACCATGAACAGCACCAGGCCGGCGTTTTCATCCTCGATTTCAGCGATGCGTTGTACGTCCGGGGCTTTGGCGCGGATGGTCAGCCACAGCATCAAAACCAGATAGGTCCACACGCCAGCATTCCAGCCGATGAGGATCTTGCTCAGAAGAGTGTCGGCCGGTACCAGGATGCCGACGATAATGCCCAGCGCAGCGGCGGTGGAGAGGCGAGGGTGGGTGCGGGTGAAGAAGGGCATAGGTGCTCACGGCTGACGGTGTGTCAGCAGACTCTACCTGATCATGGGGGCGACCAATAACCCTTGTGTGGGAGCTGGGCTTGTCGAATCGTCGCACCGCCGCGATGCAGGCACCTCGGTGTGTTAGTCACACTGCGGTGATGCCATCGCAGGCAAGCCAGCTCCCACACAAGCCAGCTCCCACATTTTTTGACTGTATACCCCTCAAGAAGGGGTTTAGCGGGGGCGTTTCTTCACCAGCTTCATGACCACTACAAAGAACACCGGCACAAACACCACCGCCAGTGTGGCCGTGATCATCCCGCCAATCACCCCTGTACCAATCGCCTGCTGGCTTGCCGAACTGGCGCCGGTGGCAATCGCCAACGGCACCACGCCGAGAATGAATGCCAGCGACGTCATGATGATGGGCCGCAGGCGCAACCGCGCAGCTTTCAAGGTAGCGCCGATCAGGTCGTCCCCTTGCTGGTACAGATCCTTGGCGAACTCGATGATCAGAATCGCGTTCTTCGCCGACAGGCCGATGATGGTGATCAGGCCCACCTTGAAAAACACATCGTTGGGCATACCGCGCAAGGCCACTGCCAGCACCGCGCCGAGCACGCCCAGTGGCACCACCAGCAAGACCGAGGTCGGTATCGACCAGCTTTCATACAGCGCCGCCAGGCACAGGAACACGATCAACAGCGACAGGCCGAGCAGCAGCGGTGCCTGGGAGCCGGACAAGCGCTCCTGCAATGACAGGCCGGTCCATTCCTGGCCCAGGCCGGCGGGCAGTTGGCTGACCAGGCGCTGGATTTCTTCCATCGCCTCGCCGGTACTGTGGCCGGGCGCCGCTTCGCCGGAAATGGCGATGGCCGGGTAGCCGTTGTAGCGCGTCAGTTGGGCCGGCCCTTGGGTCCACTTGGCTTCGACAAAGGCCGACAGTGGCACCATCTTCCCGGCGTTGTTGCGCACGTTGATTTTCATCAAGTCCGCCACCTGGCTGCGCTGGTCACCTTCAGCCTGCACCACCACGCGCTGCATGCGTCCCTGGTTGGGGAAGTCGTTGATGTAAGCCGAACCGATGGCCGAGGACAGCACATTGCCGACGTCGGCAAACGAAACGCCCAGGGCGTTGGCTTGCTTGCGATCCACCTGCAACTGCACTTGGGGCGCTTCGGCCAGGGCGCTTTCGCGCACGTTGGCCAGGATCGGGCTTTTCTCGGCGGCTGTCAGCAGTTCGGTACGCGCCGCCATCAACGCGGCATGACCAACACCACCACGGTCCTGCAAACGGAACTCGAATCCGCTGGAAGTGCCCAGGCCGTCTACCGGGGGCGGCAGGATCGCATAGGCAACGGCGTCCTTGAGCTCGGTGAAGGCCATGTTGGCGCGGTCGGCGATCGACGCCGCCGAGTCATCGCTGCCCCGTTCCGACCAGTCCTTGAGCGTGGTAAATGCCAAGGCCGCGTTTTGCCCGGAGCCGGAGAAGCTGAAGCCCATGATCATGGTGGTATCACCCACGCCAGGCTCCTCGGCGTTGTGCGCTTCGATCTGCTCGGCCACCTGCACCGTGCGGTTCTTGCTCGCACCCGGTGGCAGCTGGATATCGGTGATGGTATAGCCCTGGTCTTCCACTGGCAGGAACGAGGAGGGCAGGCGGCTGAACATCCATCCCAGGCCCACCAGCAATACCAGATAGATCAACAGGTACCGGCCGCTGCGCTTGAGGGCATAGGCCACCCAGCCTTCATAGCGATTGGTGAGGCTTTCAAAGCGCCGGTTGAACCAGCCGAAGAAACCGCCCTTTGCATGGTGTTCGCCCTTGGCAATCGGCTTGAGCAACGTGGCGCACAGGGCCGGGGTCAAGGTCAGGGCGAGAAACGCCGAGAACAGGATCGACGTGGCCATCGACAACGAGAACTGTTGGTAGATCACTCCCACCGAGCCTGGCATGAACGCCATCGGCAGGAATACTGCCACCAGCACCAACGTGATACCCACAATGGCCCCAGTGATCTGGCCCATGGCCTTCTTGGTCGCGTCCTTGGGCGACAGGCCCTCGGTGGCCATGATGCGCTCGACGTTCTCCACCACCACAATCGCATCGTCCACCAGGATACCGATGGCCAACACCATGCCGAACATGGTCAGCACGTTGATCGAGAAGCCCAGCAACAGCATGGTGGCGAAGGTACCCATCAAGGCAATCGGCACCACCAGCGTCGGGATCAAGGTGTAGCGCACGTTCTGCAGGAACAGGAACATCACCGCAAACACCAGCGCCATCGCCTCCAGCAGGGTGTAGACCACCTTGGTGATCGAGACCTTGACGAACGGCGAGGTGTCGTACGGGATCTTGTATTCCACGTTGGCGGGGAAGTAGCGCGACAGCTCGTCCATCTTCGCCCGCACCAGGGTCGCGGTGTTCAGCGCGTTGGCCCCCGGCGACAGTTGCACGCTGACGGCGGTGGACGGCTTGCCGTTCAGGCGCGTGGAAAACTGGTATTCCTGGCTGCCGACTTCCACCCGTGCCACATCACCGATGCGCACGGTTGAGCCATCCGGGTTGGCTTTGAGCACGATGTCGGCGAATTCCGCTGGCGTCGACAGTTGGCCCTTGACCAGGATCGCCGCGGTGATTTCCTGGGTCTTGGTGCCGGGCAAATCACCGATGCTGCCCGCCGAGACCTGGGCGTTCTGCGCGCTGATCGCGGCGTTGACGTCGGCCGGGGTGAGGTTGAAGCCGATCAGCTTCTGCGGGTCGATCCAGATGCGCATGGCGCGCTCGGCGCCGTACAGCTGGGCCTTGCCCACACCGTCCAGGCGCTTGAGTTCGTTCATCACGTTGCGCGCCAGGTAGTCGCTGAGCGCCACGTCATCGAGCTTGCCGTCGTTGGACGTCAGGGTCACCAGCAACAGGAAGCCGGCGGAGACTTTCTCCACCTGCAAGCCTTGCTGGGTCACCGCCTGGGGCAGGCGCGGTTCCACCGCCTTGAGACGGTTTTGCACGTCCACCTGGGCCATTTCCGGGTTGGTGCCCGGCTGGAAGGTCGCGGTGATGGTGGCCGAGCCGAGGCTGCTCTGGGATTCGAAATACAGCAGATGATCGGCGCCGTTAAGCTCTTGCTCGATCAGGCTGACCACACTTTCGTCCAGGGTCTGGGCCGAGGCACCCGGGTACACCGCGTAGATTTCCACCTTCGGCGGGGCGACGTTGGGGTACTGCGCCACCGGCAACTGCGGGATGGCGAGGGCGCCGGCCAGCAGGATGAACAGGGCGACCACCCAGGCGAAGATCGGGCGGTCAATAAAGAACTGCGGCATGGCGGGTTATTCCTTTACGAGATGGCCCGAGGCAGGGCTGTCATCCACTTCGACTTTTTCACCGGGGCGCGCGTGTTGCAGCCCTTCGACGATGATGCGATCGCCGGCCTTGAGGCCACTGCTGACGATCCAGCGGTCCTCGACCACGGCACCCAGCTCCACCGGTTGCTGGCTGACGGTCTGTTCGGCATCCAACAGCAGCACCATCGGTACACCGGCACTGTCGCGGGTAATGGCGCGTTGCGGCACACTGATGCCTTGCTTGTCGACGGCCTGTTCCAGGCGCACCCGCACAAAGCTGCCGGGCAACAGGTCGAGGTCCGGGTTGGGGAACTCGCTGCGCAGGATGATCTGCCCGGTGCCCGGGTCGACGCTGATTTCGGCAAACAGCAATTTGCCCGGCAGCGGGTACAGGCTGCCGTCGTCCTGGATCAGCGTAGCCTTGGCCTGGTCCTGGCCGACCTGCTTCAAGCTGCCGGCGCGGAAAGCGCGACGCAGGTCATTCAGCTCGCGGGTCGATTGGGTCAGGTCGGCGTGGATCGGGTCCAACTGCTGGATGATCGCCAGTGGCGTGGCTTCGTTCTGCCCGACCAGTGCACCCTCGGTCACCAAGGCGCGGCCAATACGCCCGGAAATCGGCGCAGTGACGGTGGCATAGCCCAGGTTCAGCTTGGCGCGTTCGACGGCGGCCTTGTTGGCGGCGACTTCGGCGTTGGTCTGGCGCAGGTTGGCGCGGGCGTTGTCGTAGTCCTGGGCGCTGATGGCGTTGCCCTCAACCAGTTGGCTGTAGCGTTGCTCTTGCAGGCGCGCCTGGAACGCATTGGCCTCGGCTTTGCTCAGGTTGGCCTGGGCGCTGTCCAGGTCGGCCTTGAAAGGGGCCGGATCGATGCGGAACAGCACATCGCCTTGCTTGACGTCGTGACCTTCCTTGAACACCCGTTGCATCACCACACCGGCCACCCGTGCACGCACTTCGGCGATACGCGGCGCGGCAATACGCCCGCTCAGCTCGCTGGTGATGGACAGGGGCTTGGCCTGAAGGGTTTCGATGCGGACCTTGGCCAGGGGCATTTCCGGCGCCTCGTCGGCCGATTTGCCGCAAGCGCTCAGGGCCAGCGTCAGGGCCAGCAGGCAAAACGGCGCAAACAGATTCTTCGACATGCTCATATCCCAATAATGACTGGTGCATCCTAAAGACACCTGCGCCGTGGTGCTGTGAAGCTGTGTAGCTCGTCTGTGAAGAAATGTAAGGTGCGGCGCGCTGGGCGCCGAGGGCGTATATCCTTGCACAACCTTGCAGACACTGGAGATCCAATGTGGGAGGGGGCTTGC
>NZ_JBOICG010000119.1:0-19326 GCF_050739995.1 Pseudomonas sp.
GGTTTAACCGCGCCCGAAACAAAAAAGGGCCTCGCTTCGCAAGGCCCTTCCCGGGGGTTTGAATCGTTTCAACGGTTTTTTCAACTCTGCGGCCTCATCCTTTGAGACATCCCGAACATGAACAACAGCAGATCATGATCGGGCCTTGCCGTAACGTTCGCCTTGGCGACACGCGGCAGCAGGCATTGCCCGCTACCTTGCACCGCACTGAGCACTTGTGTGCGAGGTTGCTCCCACGCAGCCAGGGCCAGGGCTGCAATACCCAACGCACCGACCAGAAACAAACCTCGTGCTATTTCTAGCTTCATCTGGTTAAACCCTTGATAGCGCTGCCAAACGCCGTCTCGTAAAAGTAGCTGAGTTTTTTCCAGTCGGTATCGTTCCACGACGAATGGCGGCGCAGTTGCAGCATGTCGTGGGAAGCGGCCCGATAAGCGGTCAGACGCTGGCGGCACTTTTCAAAGTCCAGCAGCGCGACTTCCACATTGGCCGACTCGCCTTCACCCGTCACCCGTACAAAGATGTGCTTGATATACAGGCAGCCGTGCTGCCAACGGCCCTTGTGCATACGCGCCAGGGTACCGGCCAGCTCCTTGAGGACACGCTCATGGACGATCTCGCCGTACTGTTCACGGCCACCAGCGGCATACCAGTTTTCGATCTCGTCGAAACCGTCCAGGGCTGCCGTCACCAACAGTGCCTTCCACTGATGCTCCGGGTCGCGACGTGCTTCGCAAAACACCAGCTCTGGTACACGAACATCGAGTAAACGCAGGCCTTTGAGGGCATCACGCTCACGTAGCACGGTCGGGCGGCCGAACGGGTGGAGCCAACTGCGGTAGATGTGCCCGGTCTGGCGTTTGCTGTAGAGCAACCGACCGTTGCTACTGATGACCCGCTGCACACCACTTTCACCGCCACGTCGGCGATTGGGTTCCTCGACCCACTCACCCTTCTGGCGCCAGAAATAATCAAACCGCTCCTCGGGAGCTACGTGACTACCTGCTACGCACTCAACTGCCATCCTGTTACCTCTTACGCAATACATACACTCGCCACATGGCGTAGAGCGGCATGAAATCCAGGGACTCCTGGATACGGAAACCGGCCTGCTCGAATTCTGCCTCGACAGTAGCAGCCGGTAACACAAACCGGTTTTGGTAACCTTCCTGCTCACCTCGTTCGCGACGCCGTGCTTCCGTACGCTTGCGCCTCCAGGCTTTGAAATTGCCATCGACCCAAAGCGAGAGGATCACGCTGTCACGCGTCACACGTTGAAACTCCTGCAATATCGCCAGCCTATGCTCCGCATCACCGATGTGGTGCATCAGCCGCATGCAGAAAATACTGTCGACTGAGTTGTCTGGCAAATCGATATCAAAGGCAGACGTCTGCAAAGGGCGTACCCGTTTCACCACATCCGCCGGTTGAGCGGCCGTGGCCACCTTCAACATCGACGCCGAATTGTCAGCCCCGATAATCACACGGTTGGGTTTTTCGGCCAGCAATGGCCAGAAACGTCCGGCGCCGCAAGGCAGGTCCAGGACCAACCCAGGCTCACCGGCCATGGCCAGCGCGCCGCGTGCCAATTGCTCGTCGCGTTTGTGGGACAACCGGCGAGCCAGATTGTCCTGATGCTTGAGCAAATATTCCTGCGCGTGCTGATCGTCGTACTTTTCGGAAAATTCGAGCTTGATAGGGGAAGGCATCGCAAGTCTCCAGTTACTGATGCCTACAACCTTAAGCAGCAAACTGTGATCAACAGGTCAACCCATTGTGAAAAACTTGTCCTGTCCAACCCCATACATTTCAAGACTTTACAGACACATTCGATATCATCGGGCCATCTTCGCCGAAAAACACGGAAACTGCCGCAGCATAGCGGCAGGCGGGAGGGTCAAGGCTTGACCTGGCTCAACTCGACATGAAAGCGGCAACCATTGGGCTCCATGGTGCTGAGGCTGACGCTCCAGCCCTGGCTCTCGCAGATACGTTGCACCAGCGACAAGCCCAGCCCCAGTCCCTCGCCGCGCTTTTCGCTACCACGCACAAAAGGCTCGAACATTGCCTCGCGCTTGTCCTCTGGAATGCCGACACCGGAGTCTTCGACAATGAACCCGCTCGGTTCCAGGGTGAGGCGGATAAACCCTTGTTCGGTGTAATGCAGGGCGTTGCGCAACAGGTTGCCCATCACTGCATGCAAGAACGTGGTGTTGTAGCGGGTAGCCAAGGGGTTGCCCGGCAGGTAAATCAACTCCAAGCCTTTTTGCTCGATGGGTTCGCGCCAGATACCGAGCAAGTCATCGGCCACCTGCGTGAGGTTGACCTGCGGCGACATGGCCGCATCATCATGTTTGGCGCGGGCCAGCATCAAGAAGGTTTGCACCAGTTCACGCATTTCTTCACTGGCACGGGCAATACGCTCGACCTGGGCACGGCCGCGCTGATCGATGGCCGGGTTCTCCAGCAACAGTTCGCAAGAGCTGGCCAGCACCATCAGGGGTGTGCGCAATTCATGGCTCACGTCGCTGGTGAACAATTGCTCACGGGACAACGCCTGACGCAAGCGGCCGAGTGTGGCATCGAAGGCCACGGCCAGTTCGCCCACTTCATCGGCCGCATAATCCGGGGCCAATGGCGGCGCGAGGCCAAGCAACTGGTCACGATGACGAACCTGGCGGGCCAGACGCACCACCGGAGCCATCACCTTGCGCGCCAGGACCCAACCGAGGAACACCGCCAGCGCCAGGCTGAGTACGAACCCCACCAGCACCACGGCAAACAACACGCGCTCACGCTCTTCAAAATCGCTCTGGTCTTGCAACAGCACATAACGCCGGCCGTCGACCACTTCGACCATGGCGTGATACGACAGCGACTCGCGGAACACCTCATGAAAGCCTGGGTCCAGGTGCCGCAAATCCTTGGGCAGTTCGAAATCGCCGCGCCCGCCGCTGAAATAGAACAGCTGGTCCGGCTCCGGCCGGTGGCTCCAGTCTTCGACACTGTCCATCAACAGCAGCCGTTGCAGGTCGCCGCCCAGGCCCGCCGAGATCAACTTCTCTTCCACCAGGTGCACGGTCGCAACAATGCCCATGGCGAAAGCCCCTGCCACCAACGCGCTCATCAAGGCAAAAGCGATGATGATCCGCTGGGCAAGGCTTTGCTTAAACTCCATCACGGCCCTCGGCCAGGCGATAACCCACACCGTGCACCGTTTGCAGCAATGGCTTGGAGAAAGGTTTATCGATCACTTGGCGCAACTGGTGAACGTGGCTGCGCAGGCTGTCGCTGTCCGGACAGTCATCGCCCCACAGCGCTTCTTCGAGAATTTCCCGGCGCAACACATGCGGGCTTTTCTGCATCAGCACCGCCAACAGTTTCAGGCCGACCGGGTTGAGCTTGAGCAGGCGCCCTTCGCGGGTGACTTCCAGGGTATCCAGGTCGTAGTGCAAATCGCCCACCTGCAGGGCGCGACGGCCACCGCCCTGGGCACGGCGCAGCACGGCTTCAATGCGTGCTGCCAATTCGGACAAGGCAAACGGCTTGAGCAGGTAATCATCGGCGCCGGACTTGAAGCCCTGCAGCCGGTCATCCAATTGATCGCGGGCGGTGAGCATAATCACCGGTGTGTCACGGCGTGCGTCTTCGCGCAGGCGTTTGCACAAGGTGTAGCCATCGATGCCAGGCAGCATGATGTCGAGCACGATCAGGTCGTAATGCTCGGTCGCCGCCAGGTGCAAGCCCGACAAACCATCCTGCGCGCAGTCAACGGTATAGCCCTTGAGCCCCAGGTAATCCGCCAGGTTGGCCAGAATATCGCGGTTGTCTTCAACCAATAAAATTCGCATGGGCAATGTCTCCGTACTGTCGTGCCAGTCTTGTTGGCTCGCGCAGCTTAAGGCCAAGTGGAGCGCAGGGATAGACCTGAGGGGCTCATCGATTAATGATTTCAACCAGCTTTATGATTTAATGAGTTTTTCACTATAGCTTCACGCACTGGCGACAGCGCAGAGCCGAAGATCATCACCCATCGATATAAGGATTACTCTGGACATGGGGTTTCTCAAAACAGCGCCTATGCGCTATCTGCTGCTCGTCACGGGCGCGTGGCTGGTTATTTTCCTGCTCACCCGCAGCGTCCTGCTGCTGACGCACCTGAACGAAGTCGATGGCAACCTGCTGCCAGTGTTTGGCGTGGGTTTGCTGTACGACTTGGGCTTCCTGACCTATGCAGCCTTGCCGCTGGGCCTGTATTTGCTGCTGTGCCCACCAGGTTTGTGGCGCCGCCGCGGCCATCGCTGGTTCCTGCAAGGAGTGCTGACGGTCAGCCTGTTCGCCATGCTGTTTACCTCGGTGGCCGAATGGCTGTTCTGGGACGAGTTTGGTGTGCGCTTCAACTTTATCGCCGTGGATTACCTGGTGTATTCCGACGAGGTGTTGAACAACCTGCTGGAGTCTTACCCGATCGGCAAGCTGCTCAGTCTGTTGGCGATGCTGGCCGTGGTACTGAGCGTAGCGCTGCGCAAACCGCTCAACGCCGCGTTGAATGCCCCGTTGCCGCCGATGCGCGGCCGCTTGCTGAGTGTCTTGAGCCTGTTGATCGTCGCCGGCCTCAGCTTGCAGCTGATCAGCCAGGACAGCCCGCGCACCCAAGGTGGCAATGCCTACAAGAACGAACTGGCCAGTAATGGCCCTTATCAGTTCTTCGCAGCGTTCCGGAACAACGAGCTGGACTACACGCAGTTCTACACAAGCCTGCCCACCGAGGTCGTTGCCAAACAGTTGCGTACGGAACTGAGCGAGCCCAACGCGCGGTTTGTCGGCAAAGACCCGCTGGATATCCGCCGCGCCATCGATAACCCCGGCACCTTGCGCAAACCCAATATCGTACTGGTGACCATCGAAAGCTTCAGCGCCAAATACATGGGCAGCAACGGTGATGGCCGTAACCTCACGCCTAACCTCGATGCGCTGCGCCAACAAAGCCTGTACTTCAATAACTTCTACGCCACCGGCACACGTACCGACCGGGGCCTGGAAGCTATCACCCTGGCCATTCCTCCGACGCCTGGACGCTCGATCGTCAAGCGCATCGGCCGGGAAAGCGGCTTTGCCAGCCTGGGCCAACAGCTCAGTGCCATTGGCTACGACAGCGTGTTTGTCTACGGCGGGCGCGGTTACTTCGACAATATGAACGCCTTCTTCAGCGGCAACGGTTATCGGGTCGTGGACCAGAGCAGCGTGCCCGAGTCGGAAATCTCGTTCAAAAACGCCTGGGGCATGGCCGACGAAGATCTCTACCGCCAGACGCTGAAACTGGCCGATGCCGACTACGCCAAGCAGCAGCCGTTTTTGCTGCAATTGATGACCACGTCCAACCATCGCCCTTACACCTACCCGGACGGGCGGATAGATATCAAATCCGGCAAGGGCCGCGACGGTGCCGTCAAATACACCGACCACGCCATCGGCCAGTTCCTCGAGGCCGCACGCCAGAAGCCATGGTTCGATAACACGATCTTCGTGTTCGTCGCCGACCACACGGCGGGCAGCGCGGGCAAGGAAGACCTGCCGATCACCAATTACCAGATCCCGCTGTTTATCTACGCGCCGAAGCTGATCGACGCACGGGAAACTGCGCAACTGGCCAGCCAGATCGACTTGGCGCCGACCCTGTTGGGCCTGCTCAACCTGAGCTACGAGTCGACCTTCTTCGGTCGCAACCTGCTACAGGACAACTCGCTGCCACCGCGCGTGGTGGTCGGTAACTACCAGCACCTGGGGTTGTTTGACGGCAAGGACCTGGCAATCCTCAGCCCGCGCCAAGGCTTGCGTCGTCACGATCAAGCCCTGGGTGAGAGCCAGGAGTTGCGCGTCGGCAGCGATGACCCGTTGATCCAGCGGGCCATCACCTACTATCAAGCCGCCAGCTACGGTTACACCCAGCAGCTGCTGAGCTGGAAAGCGCCCAAGGACGCGACACCGGCCCACTGATAAATCCCGCTGCGCCCTTGCCTCGCCCCAGGCAAGGGCGTAACACTTGCGGCCTTGCTCCGGCGACGGCCCCATTTCATGTCCGACACCCTCCTGCTAATTGAAGACGACCGCCCACTGGCTGCACTGACGGCCGAGTTTCTGCGCGCCGAAGGTTTTACCGTCGCGGTGGAGCACCGTGGCGATCGAGCCGCCCAGCGCATTCTCGACGAACAGCCGGCCCTGTTGATCCTGGACGTGATGTTGCCGGGTATCGACGGTTTCACCCTGTGCCGACAAATTCGCAGCCAGTACCCCGGGCTGATCCTGATGATGACCGCACTGGATGAAAACGCCGAACAATTGACCGGCTTCAATGTCGGTGCGGACGACTATGTGGTCAAACCCGTCGACCCACTGCTATTGCTGGCGCGTATTCGCTCGCTGCTGCGCCGCCACCCGCAAGCACCCCGCGCCACTTACCAATGGGGCAGTTTCCGCCTGGACCTGAATAGCCACTTCGCTTGGCTCAAAGACACCCCTTTGCAGTTTTCAGTGGCCGAGTTCGAATTGCTGGCGATTTTCGCCCGCCATTGCGGCGTGTTGCTGACCCGGGAAAAACTGCTCCAGAGCCTACGCGGCCTGGAGTACGACGGGCTCAACCGCTCCATAGATATGCGCGTGTCGCGTCTGCGTAAAAAACTGATGAACCTGGCCTGCCCGGTGACCATCCAGACCATCACGGCCCAAGGCTATCTATTTGTCGAAATCCCACAGGGCGGCCAAGATGCTGTCTAAAGTGCGTCCTTGGATGGCCGTCGTGGCGGGCACAGCTTGGGCGACCTTGACGTGTTATCTATTGTGGCTGTGCGCCAACGCCTCGGTGTTTGTCGGTGAAGACAGTTTTTTGCGCTTGATGGCAGGGCCGGGCTACCTGGTGGCCGAGCAGCTCAAAGCCTTGCCGGCCGACCAACGTGAAGCGCGCATGGACACCCTGCGCGCACATTTCCAGTACCCCGTGGCGCTGGTCACGCTGGATGAGGTCGAGCTGCCGCCAGAAGCCTTGGTCATGCTGGAACATCAACAGCCGGCGCTCAATAGCGACGAAGACATCACCTACTTCCCGTTGGACGACGACACCGTGATCCAATTCGGCCCCATGTGGGGCACGGCTGAGGTCGATGACCTGCTGAAGTTTCCCATTTACTGGATAACGGCAGGCGTCGCCGGCCTGCCGGTGCTATTGCTGCTCTGGGTCGGCTTACGCGCGCACCACCGGCGCACCATCGAACTGAGCCGGCTCAATGCCTGCCTGGGCACGCTGGCGCACACGCCCAATGTGATGTTGCCCGCCATGGGCAAGGAATGGGCGCCACTGCTGCAGACGCTGCAACAACATGCCCAGGACATCAGCGCCATGGGCGAACGCCACCGCGAAGTCTCCCAGGCCGTGTCCCATGAACTGCGCACGCCCCTGGCGCGCATGCGCTTTGCCTTGACCCTGCTGGGCAAAAGTGAAGACCCGCCCACGCGTACCCGACTTCAGGAGCGCTTGCTGATCGACGTCGAAGAACTGGAAGCCTTGGTGCGTGCCAGCCTGGCTTTCGCGCGAATGGCCGGCTCCCCGTCAGACCTGCACCACGAGCCCATCCGCATCCGCGAGTGGCTGCATCAGGAATTTGCCCTACTGGATGGACATCAGCGCCGCCTGAGCCTGGAGACCGACCCACCGGAGCTGGAACTGATCGGCGACCGTGCACTGCTGCACCTGATCGTGCGCAACCTGCTGAGCAACGCCATCACCTACGCCCGCGACCAGGTGTGTGTCAGCGCGGCCTACCATGGACAACACCACCTGATCCTGCATGTCGATGATGACGGCCCAGGGATCGTGGCGGAGAACCGCGAAAAAATCTTCGAACCCTTCGTACGGCTGGCCATGGGCGGCGACGCGCCAAGCGGCTTCGGCCTTGGCCTGGCGCTGGCTAAACGGGCGACCCAGTGGCACCGCGGTGAACTCTCGGTGGCCCGCAGCCCGCTGGGTGGCGCACGCCTGAGCCTGATCCTGCCGCTGCGCCCGCCTCTATAGCCCATCGCGTGTTACAGCCTGTGACAGCGAACAGTTCGCATCGCCCGTAACCTCGCCACCTGAATTCCAGGTTGGAGAGCCCGTTCATGCGTCCCCCGAAAAAACATCTGCCCAGGCTGATGGGGTCATTGTGCATTGCCGCCAGCGCATTGCTGGCCAGCGATGCCTGGGCTTTTAACCAGGCGGCGCCCTATCACGCCGGCTCTATCAAGCCCAACCACCTGTCCCAGGCAGTCATGGACCAGCAACTGACCCGGTTCTACAAGGAATGGAAGGCGCTTTACCTGTCCACCGAATGTGGCAACGACCGCTATTTCATCAAGGTCAACGCCGACGGCAAACCGGTGGGCGGCGGCACGGCCCCACACACCATTACCGTGTCCGAAGCCCACGGCTATGGCATGTTGCTCAGCGTGATGATGGCCGAGCAAGACCCGGACGCGCAGAAAATTTTTGACGGCATGGTGCGCTACTTCAAAGACCATCCGGCTAAATCCGACCCCGGGCTGATGGCCTGGAATCAGGTCGAAGGCTGCGGCAATTCCACGGGCAAGTTCCGTGGCAACGCCAGCGCCACTGACGGTGACCTGGATATCGCCTACGCCCTATTGCTGGCAGACCAGGCCTGGGGCAGCCAAGGCGCGATTGACTACCGCAGCCAAGCCAATCAAGTGCTGGCGGCGATCATGCACCATGAGGTACACCCTCGAACCCATCATCTGCTACTGGGTGACTGGGCTGGCACCGATGGCGATTCCGAACTCGAATATGCCACCCGCAGCTCGGACTTCATGCAGTCGCACCTCAACAGTTTTTTTGCGATGACGGGGGATAAACGCTGGTTGGCCGTTCGCGACAAGACCTACTCGATCATCAACACGTTCACTGAGCGTTACAGCGCGGGCAGCGCCCTGCTACCCGACTTTGTCAGCCATCTGGATACGTCGATTACGCCGGCCCGCGCCGACCTGCTGGAGGGTAAAAACGATGGCGATTACGCCTGGAATGCGGCGCGCTATCCGTGGCGCGTCGGCCTGGATTACCTGATGTATGGCGACGCACGCGCACTGGACACCTTGACCACCTTCAACCAGTGGGCGCGTGCCACCACGGGCGATCAGCCAGGCCGGTTCAACAACGGCTACCGGGTCGACGGCAGCACGCTCGACGAAGACCAGAATGATCCGGCGTATATCTCCGCCTTGGGGGTCAGCGCCATGATCAGCCCCGGCAATCAACCCTGGCTCAATAACATCTGGGACAATTTGCAACACCGCCCGCTCAAGGCCCATGACTACTACGCCAATACGCTCAAGTTGCTGGGCATGGTGGTCATGTCCGGCCACTGGGAGCGGCCCAGGCCTGCACCCACCAAAAGGACCGCGCACGTGCCTGTTCATCAGCCACTCGACCAAGCTGTATCGCAACCCTTGGCACTTATGCCGAGTGCCCAACTGACCTTGGCACGGGGCTTCATGTTCAAGAAGCTGTTACGGCGCCGCTCAATCGGCTGAGCCATGAACACCCCCATAAAAAAACCCCGCCTGCATCACTGCAGGCGGGGTTTTTCAGGTGCCGGGTAAGGCTGGCTTACATCATGCCGCCCATGCCACCCATGCCGCCCATGTCTGGCATACCGCCGCCAGCTGCGCCTTCAGCCTTCGGCTTGTCGGCAATCGCAACTTCGGTGGTCAACAGCAGACCAGCGATCGAAGCGGCTGCTTGCAACGCCGAACGGGTCACTTTGGTTGGGTCCAGGATGCCCATTTCAACCATGTCGCCGTATTCGCTGGTTGCAGCGTTATAACCGTAGTTACCTTTGCCGTTCTTCACTTCGTTGACCACAACACTTGGCTCGTCGCCGGAGTTGGAAGCGATCTGACGCAGTGGGGATTCAACGGCGCGACGCAGTACAGCGATACCGACGTTCTGATCAGCATTGTCGCCTTTCAGATCAACCAGAGCTTCCAGAGCACGGATCAGCGCAACGCCACCGCCAGGTACTACGCCTTCTTCAACGGCTGCACGGGTTGCGTGCAGGGCGTCTTCAACGCGGGCTTTCTTCTCTTTCATTTCGACTTCGGAACCAGCGCCAACCTTGATCACTGCAACGCCGCCGGACAGCTTGGCCAGACGTTCTTGCAGTTTTTCACGGTCGTAGTCGGACGAAGTTTCGGCAACCTGGGCGCGGATCTGAGTGATGCGAGCCTGGATGTCCAGCTCAACGCCAGCACCGTCAACGATGATGGTGTTTTCTTTGGAGATGGTGACGCGCTTGGCGCTACCCAGGTTTTCCAGGGTGGCGCTTTCCAGGCTCAGGCCGATCTCTTCGGAGATAACGGTACCGCCGGTCAGAACAGCGATGTCCTGCAGCATGGCCTTGCGACGGTCGCCGAAGCCTGGAGCCTTGACGGCTGCGACTTTAACGATGCCACGCATGTTGTTCACAACCAGCGTCGCCAGGGCTTCGCCTTCAACGTCTTCGGAAACGATCAGCAGTGGACGGCCAGCTTTGGCAACGGCTTCCAGCACTGGCAGCATTTCGCGGATGTTGGAGATCTTTTTGTCAACCAGCAGGATCAGCGGGCTGTCCAGCTCGGCAACCATGGTTTCTGGCTTGTTGACGAAGTACGGGGACAGGTAGCCACGGTCGAACTGCATGCCTTCTACAACCGACAGTTCGTTTTCCAGGCCAGTGCCTTCTTCAACGGTGATCACGCCTTCTTTACCGACTTTTTCCATGGCTTCGGCAATGATGTCGCCGATGGAGTTGTCGGAGTTGGCGGAGATGGTGCCTACCTGAGCGATAGCCTTGGTGTCAGCGCATGGCTTGGACAGGTTTTTCAGCTCTTTGACGATGGCGATGGTCGCCTTGTCGATGCCGCGCTTCAGGTCCATCGGGTTCATGCCGGCAGCGACGGCTTTCAGGCCTTCGTTGACAATCGACTGAGCCAGAACGGTCGCGGTGGTGGTGCCGTCGCCCGCGTCATCGTTGGCACGGGAGGCAACGTCTTTGACCAGCTGCGCGCCCATGTTTTCGAAACGGTCTTCCAGTTCGATTTCTTTGGCGACGGAAACGCCGTCCTTGGTGATGGTCGGAGCGCCGAAGCTCTTCTCGATGATCACGTTACGGCCTTTCGGGCCCAGGGTCGCTTTTACCGCGTCAGCCAGGACGTTGACACCAACGAGCATTTTCTTGCGGGCGGAATCGCCGAATTTAACTTCTTTAGCAGCCATGATCGATAATCCTTAAATACTTTGAAGTAACGGGAAAATGAGCGGGGGAATTACGCTTCCAGTACGGCGAGAATCTCGTTCTCAGCCATGACCAGCAGGTCTTCGCCGTCGACTTTCACAGTGTTGCTGCCGGAGTAAGGGCCAAATACAACCTTGTCACCGACTTTAACGGCCAGCGCACGTACTTCACCGTTTTCCAGAGTTTTGCCTGGGCCTGCAGCGACGATCACACCGTGGTTGGCTTTTTCAGCAGCCGAACCTGGCAGAACGATACCGCCAGCGGTTTTCTTTTCTTCTTCGCTGCGACGGATTACGACGCGGTCGTGCAGAGGACGAAGCTTGCTCATTGTCGATCTCTCCTAATTGTGTTTTTCATCGGCCGGTGTCAGTACCGGCGGGTTGTATTCCGGCTGTGCCGGTCGCGGCTCGCCAAGCAAGACGCGGAAGTCTGTCTGGTGTCGCCACCAGAAACCTTGCGGTGACCGTTACATAAGGGCGCATATGCTTATTACAAGGGGCCGCAAAGGAAATTTTTTGTGTCTACGGCGGGGTATAAGCAACACGGCACCCGAAGGTGCCGTGCCAATAAAGCGGTTATTTGGAGTCGCGGTGTTCGAACTCGCCTTCGATCACATCACCCTCGCGCCCCAGGGGCTGGCGCGGAGCCGGACCGCCGCGGGGTTGCAGGTCATCGGCGAAGGCTCGCTGGCGAATCGCAGCCTCTTCGGCGCGCTGGCGCATCTTGCCGGCCAGCAGTTTGCGAGTGAACGGCAGCAGCATGACCAGGCCGACCACATCGCTGATGAAACCCGGCAGGATCAACAGGCCACCGGCCAGGGCCATCATCAAGCCTTCGAGCATGGTCTGGGCCGGCAATTCGCCACGATTCAGGCTTTCACGGGCACGCAGGGCCGTGGCCAGGCCAGCGACGCGCAGCACCAGAACACCAAGCATCGAACCGGCGATAATCAGCAACAGCGCCGGGAAAAAACCGATCGCGCTGCTGACTTGAACGAATACGAACAGCTCCAACACCGGGAACAGAAGAAAGAGCAATAAAAAAGGGCGCATCAAATGGTTCCTCAACGCAAGAATGCCTTGCTAGTCCACCTTAGATGACGTCGCCATTTCGTGAATTCAAGCGTTGGCCGCGGCTTTTTTCGGCCACACCTCGGCGTGGGCCAGTGAAACCAAGGCTTCGCGCACTTGTGTCGGCGTGTTGCAAGACTCCGCAAACGGCAACCAATATAAGGATTGGCCTATACGCAGGTGCATGCCTTCGCTGTCGATACCGGCCAACTGTGCGGGCTCGGAGGTCGGCAAACCGGTCAGGTCGACGTAATGGGCGATAGCCTTGGTGTGATCGCTGTTCATGTGCTCGATCATGCTGCGCTCAGCTTTGCCGGCGAATGGGTTGGCCAGGGTCAACTGGTCGACCCAGTGAATCGCGCCAAACCCGCCGATGTAACGGTGACGCACCGGCTTGAGTACCCAGAAATCGAAATCATGGGCTTTGTGGTAGTTGGCGGAGTCGGGGAAGTAGCGGTAATAGCGCTCAGCAGCTGCGTCAATTGCCGCTTGATCGTCCAGTTTCTCGGCTTCGGCCAGATAGGTCAGGCGTCCGACTGCCTGCACATCATCAGCCTCACGCTCACCGACCAATAGCGAGCACTTCGGGTCTTTTTGCAGGTTATGGGTGTGCTGCGCAATGCGGCTGATCAGGATCAGCGGCCGGCCCTGGTCGTCCAGGCAATAAGGCACGACTGAACCGAAGGGAAAGCCGGGCATGGCTTTGGACAGTGTGGAGAGAGCCCCACGGTATTCCTTGAGCAACAGCTCTCGGGCGTTCTTGGCAACATGCGCGCTCAACGTATGACTCCTCGGGTATTCAGCCGCCCATAGCATATGGGAATGGATCTCAACACAAGGTAATCAATATCCGCGCAGGTTGCCAGAGCGCCTGGTGCAGGTTTTACCAGGCCACGCCAAACCCTGCGGTGTAGCGTGTCTTGCTCAAGCTGCTTTCCGAGTTGCCGCTGATGATGTCGCGCTCGGCCTTGAGGTTGAGCGATGCCCATTCGGTCACTTTGTAGCGCAGGCCCATTTCCGCATCCAGCGAGTATACGGATGGCCCGGCCAGTGGTTTGCCAAGCTCACCGTTGGTGAAGAACTCAACGGTCTTGCCCACCAGGTAGCGGTTGTAGTTCCACTTCATGGCCAGGGAATAGAAGTTGTCCTTGCCACCGTCGGCATATTCGTAATCGGTACGGTTGACCAGCGACCCGAGAGAGAACGCCCCTAGCTCATCATCCCAGAACTGGTAGCCCGGGCCGGTGCCCACGGTGCGCTGGCGGGACAGGTCTTCCACTTTGTCACGCTTGTAGGTCAGGCGACCCTGCCAGAACCAGTGTTCGGTGATGAAGCGGTCCAGGTCATATTCCAGCGCCCAGTTGTCGGTGGTGGTGACGTCATCCTGGAACTCGCGGTTGTACTCACCCTTCGCTGTATGGCGCCATTGACCATGACGGGCGCTGGTCTTGAAGTCGATGTCGTAGTCGTTGGTGTCTTTGTCGGCACGCTTGTAGTCCAGCGCCAAATCGACGTTGCCCTTCCACACCAGGTCTTCGATGACCGGCTTGGGCTTGATGATCTGCTGGATACTCGCCAGCTCCACGGTCTTGGGCGCTTCGCCGTTGGCCAGGACGACCTTGCCGTCGTCCGCAGCTTTCAGCGACTTGGCTTTCTCGCCGGTGTAGGCATCCTGCTTGACCAGCAGCTCCTGATCGCTCTCCAGGGTTTTCACCTGCTTCCAATCCACCGGGATCGAGCCCGCGTAGTCTGTCTGGATCAGCAGCTTGCCGCCGTCGAAGACTTTGATCTTGCCGGTCAGGCGGTCACCGTTCTTCAACCACACGGTATCGGCGAGCAAAGGTGTAGAGGCGCTGAAAACAGCAAGGCACAGCAGGGTTCTGGACAACATAAGCAGGTTCGGGACTCGGGAGTTGGCGAAAAAGGGGCGTTATCGTGTTAGATAGCAACGACTGACTCAAGGATTTATATTGAGTTCAACTCTCATCGCCATGTTTACAGACGTTTCTTACAAATCCACGAAGATCTCAACGGATATGCCCACAGTGATTCCACCTGCCGATACACCGCAAAGCCCCGCCGAGATGCGCCGCACCGCGCTGTACCTGACGCTGGCGCAAGTTCCTGAAGGCTGCGTGGTGAGTTACGGTGAACTGGCGCACTTGGCTGGCCTGGGCCGGGCCGCGCGCTGGGTGGGACGCACGTTGAGTCAGCTGCCTGAAGACACTCGGTTGCCCTGGCACCGTGTATTGGGTGCCGGCGGTCGGATAAGCCTGCCGGTGGGCAGTGCCTCAGGCGACGAACAACGTGCGCGTTTACGCAGCGAAGGCGTCAGTATCTTGAACAATCGCGTTGATATTCAGCGTCATGGCTGGCGCCCGGTAGAGCACAGCGGTTAGAGTGCGCGCTTTGTTTCCGCAAATCTGAGGCAGACTCCAGCCCATGCCCCGTAAAACCTGGCGCGCCGCGCTCGCCGCCTATGCCAGCCCCTCGACGTTAGTGTTGTTGTTGCTCGGCTTCGCCGCCGGCTTGCCTTACATGTTGGTGTTCTCGACGCTTTCCGTATGGCTGCGCGAAGCCGGTGTGGCCCGCGAGACCATTGGCTATGCGAGCCTGATCGGCCTGGCCTACGCCTTTAAATGGGTCTGGTCGCCGCTGCTCGACCAATGGCGCCTGCCGCTTCTCGGCAAGCTGGGGCGTCGTCGCTCGTGGCTGGTGCTTGCGCAGTCGCTGGTGATCCTCGGGTTAATCGGCATGGGCTTCTGCGACCCGCAAAAACACTTGTCCTGGTTGATTGCCATCGCCGTGATCGTGGCCTTCGCCTCGGCCACCCAGGACATCGCCGTAGACGCCTACCGCCTGGAAATCGCCGACGACAGCCGCCAGGCCGCCCTGGCCGCCAGCTATATGTCCGGTTATCGCATCGCGGCCCTGCTGGCCACGGCCGGTGCACTGTTCTTTGCCGAAGGTTTCGGCTCGACCGGTTTCAACTATAAGCACTCGGCCTGGACCGGCACCTATGTGCTGTTCGGTGTGCTGATGATCCCGGCGTTGCTGACCACCTTGTTCATGCGTGAACCCGACGTGCCACTGCGTACCCAACTGCAGGCTGGCCGTTACACCTTCATGCACCAACTGGTTTCGGTGTTCGTGTTGATCGTGTTGCTGGTGTCGGTCCCGGCGATGTTCACCCAGTTGTACAACACCGATTTCGCCAGCGTGCTGTTCCACGGCGTTACGCTGTGGGAGCTATTGATGGAAGACCGCGCGTTCCTGCGCGCCATCCTGTACATCATTCTCACTACCCTGTGCCTGTCGGCCATGGGCCGCCGTGGCCTGGCGCCGGTGCTGACGCCGGTCAACGACTTTATTCTGCGCTACCGCTGGCAGGCGCTGCTGCTGCTCGGATTGATTGCGAGCTACCGCATGTCCGACACGGTGATGGGTGTGATGGCGAACGTGTTCTATATCGACCAGGGCTTCACCAAGGACCAGATTGCCGGGGTCAGCAAGATCTTCGGCCTGGTCATGACCCTGCTTGGCGCCGGCATGGGCGGCCTGCTGATCGTACGTTTCGGCATTCTGCCGATCCTGTTCATCGGCGGCGTCGCCTCGGCGGCGACCAACCTGCTGTTCGTGATGCTCGCCGACATGGGCCCGGATCTGCAGATGCTGATATTCACCATTTCCCTGGATAACTTCAGCTCGGGCCTGGCCACCTCCGCGTTCGTCGCCTACCTGTCGAGCCTGACCAACCTCAAGTTCTCGGCCACCCAATACGCACTACTCAGCTCGATCATGCTGTTGCTGCCGCGCCTGATTGGCGGGTATTCCGGCGTAATGGTGGAGAAGTTCGGCTATCACAATTTCTTTATCATCACTTGCCTGCTGGGCGTGCCGACGTTGTTCCTGATTGCGCTGCACTGGTTTCAGGAAAGCCGGCGTGCGAAGTTGAGCCCTCCCGCCGAGGACTGACACACCTCGGTCAATGTGGGAGCTGGCTTGCCTGCGATAGCATCGCTGCGGTGTAACAAATACTCCGCATCGCCGGTATCGCAGGCAAGCCAACTCCCACACAAAACACCCCACGACCTCACGCCTGTACTCCGGCGACAACCGCCCGTACAATCCAGAGTCATTTCAAGTCCAAGCAACCGACAACGGCCTACCATGCGTACCAGTCAATATTTGCTCGCCACACAGAAAGAAACGCCTTCCGACGCGGTTGTGATCAGCCATCAGTTGATGCTGCGCGCCGGTATGATCCGCAAACTGGCCTCCGGCCTGTACACCTGGCTGCCCATGGGCTTGAAGGTGATGCGCAAGGTCGAAGCCATCGTTCGCGAAGAAATGAACGCCGCTGGCTCTCTGGAAGTGTTGATGCCGAGCACCCAACCGGCTGAGCTGTGGCAGGAATCCGGGCGCTGGGAAGAGTACGGCCCTGAATTGCTGCGCTTCAAGGATCGACATGGCCGCGACTTCTGCGCCGGCCCGACCCACGAAGAAGTGATCACCGACCTGATGCGCAACGAGCTGAGCAGCTACAAGCAGCTGCCGCTGAACCTGTATCAGATCCAGACCAAGTTCCGTGACGAAATCCGCCCACGCTTCGGTTTGATGCGCGGCCGTGAATTCATCATGAAGGACGCCTATTCGTTCCACGCCGACCAGGCGTCGCTGCAGGTCACCTATGACCGCATGCACCAGGCCTACTGCAACGTGTTCACGCGCCTGGGCCTGAAATTCCGCCCGGTTGAAGCGGACAACGGCTCCATCGGTGGTGCTGGCTCTCACGAATTCCACGTGCTGGCCGAGTCCGGCGAAGACGATATCGTGTTCAGCAACGGCTCCGACTACGCGGCAAACATCGAGAAAGCCGAAGCCGTGCCACGGGAAACCTCCCGCCCAGCGCCGTCTGAAGAACTGCGCCTGGTAGACACCCCGGATACCAAGACCATCGCGGCCCTGGTGGAAAAATTCAATCTGCCGATTGAAAAGACCATCAAGACCCTGATCGTGCGTGCCGAAGAAGAAGGCAAGCTGATTGCGCTGGTGATCCGTGGCGATCACGAACTCAACGAAATCAAGGCCGCCCAGCAACCTGGCGTGGCCAGCCCGCTGGTCATGGCCACCGATGCCGAACTGCGCGACGCCATTGGCGCCGGTGCCGGCTCCCTTGGCCCGTTGAACCTGCCGCTGCCGATCATCATCGACCGCTCGGTCGAACTGATGAGCGACTTCGGTATCGGCGCGAACATCGACGACAAGCACTACTTCGGCGTGAACTGGGAGCGTGACCTGCCGGTTCCGACCGTGGCCGACCTGCGTAACGTGGTCGCTGGTGATCCAAGCCCGGACGGCAAGGGCACCCTGGAAATCAAGCGCGGCATCGAAGTCGGGCACATCTTCCAGCTGGGCAACAAGTACAGCAAGGCGATGAAGTGCGAAGTGCTGGGCGAGAACGGCAAGCCGATCACCCTGGACATGGGTTGCTACGGCATTGGCGTTTCCCGCGTGGTGGCCGCTGCCATCGAGCAGAACAACGACGAGAAAGGCATCATCTGGAGTGACGCCCTGGCACCGTTCCAGGTAGCCCTGGTGCCGCTGCGTTATGAAACCGAGCAAGTACGCGAAGCCACCGACAAACTGTACGCCGAACTGACGGCGGCTGGTTTTGAAGTGCTGCTGGATGATCGGGACAAGAAGACCAGCCCGGGCATCAAGTTTGCCGACATGGAGCTGATTGGCATCCCGCATCGGATCGTGGTCAGTGACCGTGGCCTGGCGGATGGCAATCTGGAATACAAGAGCCGGACCGAAGCCGAAGCCCAACCGTTGCCGGTGGCTGACGTGCTGTCTTTCCTTCAGGCGCGTATTCGTCGCTGAAAACCAGATCAAGAGAAGTCATGTTCAAGCGAAACACCAGAGCCCTGGGGGGCGCCGCCTTGTGCGGCGCCCTGCTGGTCAGCGGCTGCGCCAACCAGATGTCGCAACGCAGTGAGCACGAGGAACGGATCGAGCGTAAGTTGCTCGATCACAGCCTGCAGATCGATGTAGGCGACCCCAAAGTGCTGGAGCTGCCGCAACGCCGGGTGCGAATTCACGAGCAAAAGACCTTTGAGGTCACCGAGTTCGAAGTTACCCGTCGTTACGACCGCTACACGCCCTACCAACCCTGGCGCAAAGTCTACGAGATGCCTTTGGGCGCCGTGGCACTGGTGGCGGGTGCGGGGGCCAACGTGGCAAATATCTTCGCTCTCGGCAACTTGCCCACCAGCATGACCCGCGACTGGCTGAGCTACGGCGTGGACGGCATCAACCCGTTCATGAACGTGCAATCCCATGGCCGTGCACAACAGAACCTGGCGGGTATCGATGAAGTCCAGCGCGACAAGCGCTTGGAGTATTCGAGCCTGCCCTGGAGCGAACGCCCGGTGCAAGTCACCGCTGGCAAGCAAACCCATGATCTGACCACCGACCGTGATGGCATCTTGCGCCTGAACCTGTTGGACAGCCCATTTGCCGAGCAGGATCTGAACCGCGTCACCACCTTGAAGATCAGCGTGGAAGATGGCCAGGACGATGTGCATTCGGACTCGACCCTGGCGATCAGCAACACCCTGCGCAGCAAGTTGCTCGAAGCCCATGGCCTGATCTACGACGACCTGGAAGACGATGAAGTCAACCAATGGGTGCACCGGGTCAAGCGTCTGTCGGAGCTGGGTCTGGAAGAGGAAGCCAGCGAACTGGAACAAAGCCTGATCGAGCTGACCCGCAATGATCCTGAGTTGCAGCAGGAATTCCTGCAGGCACTGACCAAGGATGCGGGGCGACTTGTCGCAGATCCTGGGGCTCGCTGAGATTCCTGGACCAATGTAGATCCAAATGTGGGAGGGGGCTTGCTCCCGATAGCAGTGTGTCAGCTATGCATAAAC
>NZ_JBOICG010000120.1:0-7548 GCF_050739995.1 Pseudomonas sp.
GTTGTTTAAGTTCTGCCAGGTTGTCCTTCTGGGTGCGCTCGCCCTTTTTGGGTATGACATCGCGCTCGTATCTGTCGAAGATCCCCTTCATCACAGTCAGGTCTAAGGGTTTTTCCTTTGCCTCAAGCTCGGCCCGCTTCAAGCGGGCTTTGCTCAGGTCGCTGCCCAAGGCGATCTCCTTGCCGGTCGCGTCTCTGTAGTAATACCCGACCCACACCTTTCCGTTCTTGCGGTAGCGCTTGCGCCGTACCATTCCCGGCGGAAGGTCCCTGTTCTCAATGTTGCGGGGGCGCATATCAGTTCACTCTGGAATAGTCTGGCGTCCAGGCTGGCCGCGCTGGGGGTGGGTTTGGGTCGACAATGGTGGCGGTGACCATACCCAGCTCCATACGGGCGTACATGCGGTCAACAAGCGGCCGACCGCCGCGACTCTCAACGAACACCCAGTTGCGATCCTTGAGCCATTTGCGCTGATCACATCGCCGCTTGTAGCCGGTGAGGTCGGCGAGTTCATCGTCCGACAAGATTTCAGCTTGTATACCTACCTCCTACCGCCCGAACTGGGCCGCGATGTCTTGATGATGTGAACGATGAAGCCGAAGCTGATCAGCAGCCAGATACAGGTGCCGACGAAGGCGTAGATCAGTGCCTCGGTGGTGCCGGTGCTGAGCAGGTCAGGCCAGATCCAGAAGAGCCAGCCGAGTGTTCCTACCAGGTACAGCAAGGCGCCCAGCAGGATCAGGGTGAGTTTCGTTGCGAACATGGGGTGTCCTTGCCGCTATAGCGGCTGACTTTGAAGGGGGAGCTGTTTTATAGTTAGATTAAATTTACGTGCGAATCACTCTATTAAGAAAAGGAATCCTTCTTTGAACTCGGTTGATTTAAGAAGTTGGCTTGCGGAAACCCTCCCTAAGCATGAACTGTTAGCGCGTTCGGTATCCTCCATTGTGGAGAATCTTTTAAAAAGCAACGGCATTGATTATCTTGCTGTGACTGGCAGAGTGAAAGACTATGAAAGTGCAGTGAAAAAAATAAAAAGAAAGGGGTATAAGGATCCAGTCAAACAACTAACTGATTTGACTGGTATTAGGATTATAGTTTTTTTTGAGTCGCAAGTTATTCGTGTCGCAGAATTGATAGGGGAGGCATTTAATGTTGATCTGGAAAATTCCAGCATTAAAGATGCTTCTCTTTTGGTTAATCAGATGGGCTATCGATCTTCGCATTATGTTTGCGATCTGGGGCCTGTACGAAAAGACCTTCCGGAGTATGAAGGTCTAGATGGTCTAAAGTTTGAGTTTCAAGTTAGAACTGTCCTTCAGCATGCATGGGCTGAGCTTGCTCACGATAGAAATTACAAATTTTCAGGGAAGCTGCCTCCTGCTGCAGAGAGGAAGCTTTTTTTATACGCAGGCATGCTGGAACTCGCTGATCGCGGATTCGATGAGTTGTCGAGTGAAATTGATAGTTACATTAGAACTGTTCAGAGGGAGGTGATTGCTGGCGACCTGAAAATGGAAATAACCTCTATTAATCTAGGGGAGTTTATTGATGAGTGGGCAAGAGTGAATAAGTTTCCTATGGAACATCTTGATCTGAAAGAAGGTTTGGGTGAGCTGATTGAAGAGCTTCGATTGTTTGGGATCTTTACCCTTGCGGATTTAAACGAAATTATCCCCGGCGACTATGCTGGTAAGTCTAATGAGTTGGGGGTAACTACTACTATTTATGGTGTAATTCGTGATTGGATGCTAATTTCAGATTGGCGGCGCTACCTCGCGAATGTGCCGTTACGTTGGGCGCTCAGCCACAACGAAGATATCTTGGTTCAGACTTATTTACCTGAAGACGAACACAATGCATTCAAGGAAGCCTTCCGAGACGATGAGATAGATGGAATCGATTAAAACAAAAACTGGGTAAAGCGCGTTGCAGATCATTGGCCTACCCATTGTGTAATCGGTACCGCTTTGCTGTTTCCGATCGCCTTATAGCGCGGCCATCTGGGCACTCTCTTGGGCGTCCAAGGCCCGCCACGCGATTGTTCTTTTGGGTCCATACACACAACCAGCGTCCTGCCATTTCTTCCCTGGAGGCTGCAACTCGCAGTCCTTCCCCAGCAAGCGCGCCAAGAAAGCTTCCGAAGGCGTTCCCTCTGTCACCGAGGACGTCGGGTCGTTTTCCCAGACGATAACGCTGGCGGGCTTTCGCTGGCCGGCACGAACATCTGCAAGCCCCACGTATTTGATGGTGAGGGCACCGCGAGGGTCGGTGAGGCCTTCGCGCATACTGGTGACCGAGAAGGCCTGGCACGGGGTGCCGTCGACTAGAGCGCCCGGCGCCTGGATCTTGCCAGCCAGCACCAGGGCCGCCAGTTTGGTCATGTCGCCGTGGTTCGGAACATCGGGATAATAGTGGTGGGCCAGGACCGCCGAGGGGAACGGCTCGATCTCGGCGAACCAGGCGGCGCGCATGCTCATCGTGTGCCAAGCTTGTGTTGCGGCTTCAATGCCGCTGCATACGCTTCCATAGGTAACAGACATGGAGTTGACCTCACATTGTTTAAGTAGGGGAGTCAGCTACCTGCTGTGAGATGGGGTGTAGCAAAGTCTGACCTTGCCTCAAAATTGTGGATAAGACTCGTTAAGCTGCGTGAGCCATGATTGTTTTTTGATATCATGATTTTTTCCCATTGAATGGAATGACAAAGGTGCGGGTCTCCCTAGCAACTAAAAAGGAACACAGTGAAGTGAGAAATGTAGAGGACTTGTGGGAGATATTCTCAAAAGAGGACTTGGAAAATTTCCAGTTAAAATGTAGGGGCATTTGGAAGGCGTTAAGTAATAAATATATTTATTTTTTGGCCTTGGTTGCTGTTATTCCAATTGTAATGGTAGTTGCGTCTGTAGTGCTGCATTTTCAGTTTGGTTATGATATTCCATGGGTTGATGTAAAATTTCATGAGACTGCAGCGCATTGGGGGCAGTTGGGAGATTTTGTTGGAGGAATTCTCAATCCTCTTCTGAGTTTTGTTGCGTTCATAGCGGTTCTAATTAACTTGGTGTTGCAAAGGCGCGATTTGTCACTAGCTCGCGAAGAGGCTAGGGAGGCGAATAAAACTCAAAAGCTGCAAAGCATGATTTTCGAAAAACAAAACCAAGCAGTTGAACGGCAGAATTTTGAGTCTACTTTTTTTCGCTTGCTAGACATGCACTCCCAGCAGTTTGTGTATGCATTCGTAGAGCCTAAAGGTAATAGAGAAAAGGTAGTTGGAGCAGAATGCTTTGCTTGGGTGAGATCAAGTTTCCTGCCTAGAGTGACCTATGGACAGCAGGTTTCGAATCTGGTCCTTAGAAATGTGGATGCTTTTTCTGAAAATTACTCTATCGGGATGTTGCGCTACTTTAGAAACTTACACCAAATATTAAAGTTTATTGATGGTTATGGAAGTTCAAGCGGCCTCCGCGAAGGAACGATGGTTGGTATGCGTATCCGTAAAGCAGTTAGGCAGTATGGGGCTCAGCGAGCTTATGCTAATATGCTTCGAGCGCAGTTTAGTAATGATGAGCAATGTTGTTTGTTTCTTAATTGTCTAACCGAAAAAGGTGCCGGGCTAAAGTATTACGTAGAGAAATACTCATTATTGAAAGGCATGGAATTTCCTGACCCCTATAGGGGCGAGGAGATCAAAGGTTTATATCAGCCTATTGCCTTTGCTGATAGTGAGGAGATAACTAAGTCTCAGATATTTGATATTGTGTATCAAAAGTATAAGGGGCCAGACTTTGGACGAGTTTCTGACGAAACTAATGCCGATGATGACTTAGATAAGCTTTGATACCCCTCAAGCCGTTTGTTGATTACGTGTATAGCCTGAATCGTTCAGTTCAGGCTTGGTGACGGCGGCAATGTCACTTCTGGCTGGCTTCTCCATCATTGAGATCACCAATTTCCAAAAACACCAGAGCCCCCACGGCACTGAAAAAGACAGTTTGCTGCCTGATATTGAAGGCTATCTAACTGTTTATGAACGGAAAGGTAACGTCATCATCGCAGGCTCGCAACGGAAGGTTCCTGTTACCGGTCAGGCTTTTAACGTTAAAGAATCGTTAGAGCCTGTTAGCCCATCGTTAGATAACGCCCTGATTCCTGATTCCTGATTCACCGAATCAAGATCAACACCACACTCTCAAGGCGGGCGAAGAAACTCCGGCTACTGGCAGCGACACTGGCGGCGAACTCGAAGACCTGCCGCCGGAAGAACCTGAATCTGCTGTTGATCCAAAGTCGCCGGTCGAGATGACGCTGGACTGGATGCCCGACGCTGATCTGCTGAGAGCGTACTGCGTTCATTTCGGAGCCACCACCGACCTGTTCACCAAGGAGGCGGTCGCCCCGTTCACTGCCCACCACGAAATCACTGGGCTGGCGCAACTCCAGGCTAAGTGGGTTTCTCTGCTGGTGCGGTGGGTGAAGGACGACAAGAACCGAGATAGCAACGTCCGCCCATTCGTGAAGAGAGAGGCGCCGTCTCGGCACTGCAAAATGCGTTGGGCCATCATTGGCGAAAGTTTCCACTCTAAACGTTCGCGTAAGCACACATTAGCCGCCCCTTGGCCGAGAGATCCTCCAGCATCAACCTCTCGCAACCACTGGTGCATGTTCGGCCATCAACTCTATCACCCAGTCGATAAATACCCGCACCTTGGTGCTGACATGACGGTTGGGTGGGAATGCCAGATACATCGGCATCGGTTCCATGTGCCAGTCCTCAAACAGCGGCAGCAGCTCGCCACTGGACAAGTGCGGTTTGGCCATGTACTGCGGTAGCCAGAGCACGCCCAGGCCAGCCAGACCTGCGGCAAGGTATGCATTGCCATCGTCGATAATCAACAGCGGGCGGCCTTGGACCTCGATGATCTCCTCACCTCGCTGCATCGCGTAGGGCAAGGCTTTGCCTGTACGCGACCAGAGAAAGCCGACAGTAGTGTGCCTGCCATCATCCAGCTCACGTGGATGCGCCGGCTTACCGAAGCGCAGCAGGTAGTCTGGTGCGGCATAAATGCCGAGCTTGAGGTCCCCGACATGCCTTGCCATTAAGGACTGATCGGTGATCTCACCGCCACGTACTACGCAGTCGATGTTTTCGCCAATGATGTCGATGATGCGATCGCTTACGCCCATGGTCAGCTGGATTTCCGGGTAGCGTGCGTAGAACCCTGGCAAGGCGGGTATCAGTACCGTGCGCGCCAGCGGGCTGGGCACGTCCACCCGCAATCGGCCGCGTGGTGCAGTCGATGCGCTGGACAAGCTGGTCTCGGCATCGTCCATATCGGCCAGCAACCGGATGACGCGCTCGTAGTAGACCGCGCCATCGGCAGTGATGTTGACCTTGCGTGTGGTGCGGTTGAGCAAGCGCACGCGCAGCCTCGCCTCCAGTTGTTGGACGAGTTGCGTCACGCTGGTCTTGCTCATGTGCAGGGTGGCTGCCGCCTTGGTGAAGCTGCCGGTTTCCACCACTCGGACGAAGGCCAGCATCGCATCGAAACGGTCCATTTCACACCTCAAAAGGTCGGGATAGTTTGGATTCTACAAACAATCATGACCAGAGTTGCTCGTTTATCCAGGCCGGCGAGCTTTTTACAGTAGCTCCATCTTAAACAACGGGCCGCGATGGTCCTGAAGGAGCTATGCCATGACCAGTAAACGTGATGTTGTTTTCCCGCCTGACCGCCATGCACTGTACGAATTGCACCGTTACTCACCAGCGATTCGCTCCAATGGCTTTTTGTTCGTATCCGGCCAGGTCGGCAGCCGCAAGGATGGCTCGGCCGAGCCGGACCTCGCAGCACAGGTTCGCTTGGCCTTCGCCAACCTCAACGCGATCCTGGCAGAGGCCGGCAGTAGTTTTGACGATGTGGTCGACACGACCATCTTCATGGTTGACCCCAACTCGAAATTCGAAGCTATCTGGGAGGTAGCGGCTGAGTACTGGGGCGAAGCGCCCTATTCGACAGTGACCGCCATCGGCGTGACCTGGCTGTCCGGCTTCGACTTCGAGATCAAGGTGATCGCCAAATTACCGGCATAAAAACGGATCAGCATCACTCCGACCGGCGAACGAAACCCTTTTGTTTTCAGATAAAACGCGTATCTCGTTGCCGCTCGAGTTCTGTCTTCAGTGACTGTCCGCATGTGCCCGAAAGCTCTCCTTGGAATAGCCCAGCCCCGCGTTGGGCTTTTTGCATCTGGCCCCTAGTGCTACAGTCCCGTGCCACAGTAGGCGATTAAGACAGCGGAAATTTTGGTCGGCATTGGAGAGTTTCAGCATGATGGACCGCCTGATTTATAGAGTGCCGCAACTATTTGATGTGCAGCGGCTTTTCACTATTTATAGCGATCCCAAAACCAACCTTTTCAACCCGGCAGGCCCAATGACTGATCTTGTAGGCGCACAAGATTTACTGAGGCGTTGGATCGAGCATTGGGACAAGCATTTATACGGCGTGTGGGCTATTGCAAGGAGCGATGCGCCAGAGTTCGTAATTGGGTTCGGTGGCATTTCCCTCCACGATTACTTGACTGAGCAGCGCGTCAATCTGGGTTATCGCTTCGCGGTCGAAGCGTGGGGTCATGGTTATGCAACCCAGCTAGGACGAGATACGCTTACATATGCATTTGAACAGCTTTATTTGCCCGAAGTTTACGGGCTAGTCAGGCCTGAATCGCCCCGGATTCTCTAGACACCTTGCAAGCTCATTGCGTAACGTTTTTCAAACTCTACCGGTGACAGCTGATTGTTGAAACCATGCCGGCGTTTTGCGTTGTAGAACATCTCGATGTAATCGAACACATCACTACGAGCATCTTCGCGCGTGGAATAGATTTTCCGCTTGATCCGTTCCCGCTTTAGAAGCTGGAAAAAGCTCTCAGCCACGGCGTTGTCATGACAATTGCCTCGGCGACTCATGCTGGCAACCAAATTGTTCGCCTTCAAAAAGCTGCGCCAATCGGAGCTGCTGTACTGGCTGCCTTGGTCGGAATGAACCATCACCTCTTGCTTCGGTTTACGCCTCCAAACCGCCATCAATAACGCATCAATGGCCAAATCACTGGTCATCTGCGACTTCATTGACCAGCCAACGACCTGACGAGAAAACAGATCCAGCACCACTGCCAAATACAGCCAGCCTTCATACGTACGAATGTAAGTGATGTCGGTGACCCAAACTTTGTTGGGTTCTACGACATCAAACTGGCGCTTCAGTAAATTGGGTGAGGCGACCGCTGGCTTACCGCCGTACTTTCCAGGGCGACGTCGATACCCTGTCTGAGAGCGCAGCCCTTCAAGACGCATCAGCCTCGCCACACGATGGCGACCACAATCCTCACCGACTTCGCGCAGATCGTCATGGACTTTGCGATAGCCATAAACGCCGCCGCTCTCCAGCCAGGAATGCTTGATCAAACCCAGCAGTCGCTGGTCGTCTTTGGCGCGTACAGATTGCGGCTCAGACAGCCAGGCGTAATAACCGCTGGGATGGACTT
>NZ_JBOICG010000121.1:0-5042 GCF_050739995.1 Pseudomonas sp.
GTACTAAGCAAATAATGGCGGAGAACGGGGGATTCGAACCCCCGACACCCTTTTGAGGTGTACTCCCTTAGCAGGGGAGCGCCTTCGGCCACTCGGCCAGCTCTCCGCAACACGGGGCGTATATTAACCACGTTCATCCCCGTTTGCAAACATAAAAAACGATAAAAATTAAAGGCTTGGTTCTTCGTCCTTCTCTTTCTTGATCCGCAGGTAAATTTCCTCGCGGTGGACGGCCACCTCTTTCGGAGCATTAACCCCAATACGCACTTGATTGCCTTTGACGCCGAGCACGGTCACGGTGATTTCGCCATCACCGATAATCAGGCTTTCTGCGCAACGACGAGTCAGAATCAACATACCTTTCACCTCACGCATTTCAGTTCAGGAACAACAGTCTGCAAAAAAAGGCCTTCAAATTACGACCCGAAGGCCATAGTCGTACCGCCTAAGTATTGTCGAGCCCACGCAAAAGAACATGGGCTCCACAAAAAATGAAAGGCGCGGTAAACCGCGCCTTCCGGGCATTACATCACTCGCCCTGTCGGGCCGGAGCGTCCAGCTCAAAAGCGGTATGCAGCGCGCGTACAGCCAGTTCCAGGTACTTCTCTTCGATCACCACCGAGACCTTGATTTCCGAAGTGGAGATCATCTGGATATTGATGCTCTCCTTGGCCAGTGCCTCGAACATGCGGCTGGCAACGCCGGCATGGGAACGCATGCCCACCCCCACGATCGACACCTTGGCAATCTTGGTATCGCCGACCACTTCACGGGCGCCAATCTCGCTCGCGGTGTTCTGCAGGATACGCTCCGCCGCATCGTACTCGTTACGGTGCACAGTGAAGGTGAAATCCGTGGTGTTATCATGCGAAACGTTCTGCACGATCATGTCGACTTCAATGTTGGCGCTACTGATCGGGCCGAGGATCTTGAAGGCCACGCCCGGGGTATCCGGCACGCCACGGATCGTCAGCTTGGCTTCATCGCGGTTGAAAGCGATGCCGGAAATGATCGGCTGTTCCATGGATTCCTCTTCATCAATAGTAATGAGGGTGCCCGGACCCTCTTTGAAGCTGTGCAATACGCGCAGCGGAACGTTGTACTTACCGGCGAACTCTACCGCGCGGATCTGCAACACCTTGGAACCGAGGCTGGCCATTTCCAGCATTTCTTCGAAGGTGATCTTCTCCAGGCGCTGAGCCACCGACACCACACGCGGGTCAGTGGTATAGACGCCATCCACATCCGTATAGATCTGGCATTCATCAGCCTTGAGGGCCGCAGCCAGCGCCACACCGGTAGTGTCCGAACCACCACGACCCAAAGTGGTGATGTTGCCCTGCTCATCCACCCCCTGGAAGCCCGCTACAACTACCACGCGCCCGGCTTTCAGATCAGTGCGGATTTTCTGATCATCGATTTGCAGGATGCGCGCCTTGGTGTGTGCACTGTCGGTCAGGATGCGCACCTGGCTGCCAGTGTAGGACACCGCTGGCACGCCACGCTTGTTCAGCGCCATGGCCAGCAACGCAATGGTCACCTGCTCGCCGGTCGACACGATCACATCCAGCTCACGCGGCAACGGCTGTTGATCACCGCTGATAGCCTTGGCCAGATCGATCAGGCGATTGGTTTCGCCGCTCATGGCCGACAGCACCACCACCAGGTCATCACCGGCATCGCGGAACTTCTTAACCTTGTCGGCGACCTGCTCGATTCTTTCGACAGAGCCGACCGAGGTGCCTCCAAATTTCTGTACGATCAAAGCCATTTCTAAGCCGCCTCAGCCCGTAAAGGGGCGCCCAATAAACAAATTTTCCAGCGCTTAAGCGAGCCCATGACTAGACCATGGGCTCATTCACGGCACCTTAAATACCAGCCTCGACAAACGGCACGGTCAGGGCCAGGGCCGCGTCCAGGCTGCCGGCGTCTACACCGCCGCCTTGCGCCATGTCCGGACGACCGCCACCCTTCCCGCCCACTGCCGCAGCGGCTTGCTTCATCAAATCACCAGCCTTGAGTTGGCCAGTCAGGTCTTTGGTTACACCGGCAACCAGAACGACCTTATCCTCATGGACACCGCCGAGCAGGATCACTGCGCGGCCGAGCTTGTTCTTCAACTGATCGACCAAGGCCAACAGCGCCTTGCCATCCTGACCGTCCAGACGCACAGCCAGCACGTTCACACCCTTGACGTCCAACGCTTGAGCGGACAAATCGTCACCCGCCGCGCTGGCTGCCTTGGCCTGCAACTGCTCCAGCTGTTTCTCCAGCGCACGGTTGCGCTCCAGGACGGCGGACAGTTTGTCGATCAGGTTGTCGCGGCTACCCTTGACCAGGCCGGCCGCTTCCTTGAGTTGTTCTTCTGCCGCATTGAGGTAGGCCAGGGCCGCAGCGCCAGTTACCGCCTCGATACGACGCACACCGGACGCCACACCGCCTTCGCTGATGATTTTCAGCAGGCCGATGTCACCGGTACGGTTTGCGTGAATACCGCCACACAGCTCCACCGAGAAGCTGCCGCCCATGCTCAGCACGCGCACTTCATCACCGTACTTCTCGCCAAACAGCGCCATGGCGCCTTTCTTCTTGGCGGTCTCGATATCGGTTTCTTCGGTCTCAACCGGGGTATTCTTACGAATCTCGGTGTTGACGATATCTTCCAGGGCTTTGATCTGCTCAGGCTTGATCGCTTCAAAGTGGCTGAAGTCGAAACGCAGGCGCTGGCTATCGACCAACGACCCCTTCTGCTGAACGTGTTCGCCCAGCACCTGGCGCAACGCAGCGTGCAGCAAGTGAGTGGCCGAGTGGTTCAACGCTGTAGCGTGGCGCACGTCGGCATCGACCTGGGTGTCGACCGGTGCACCGACCGTCAAGTTGCCCAGCACCAGCACACCGTGGTGCAGGAAAGCACCGCCGGTCTTGGTGGTGTCGCGCACTTCAAAACGACCGGATGTCGAGCTCAGGAAGCCACAGTCGCCGACCTGCCCACCAGACTCGGCGTAGAACGGCGTCTGGTCGAGGACCACCACCGCTTCCTCGCCTTCGTTCAACACGTCGACCGACTTGCCGTCTTTATAGATGGCAACGATCTTGGCCGAGCCAACGGTCGCCTTGTAGCCGGTGAACTCAGTAGGCACGTCCACCTTGACCAGGGTGTTGTAGTCCAGGCCAAAGGAGCTGGCCGAACGTGCACGCACACGCTGGGCTTCCATCTCACGCTCAAAACCCGCCTCATCGATAGTCAGCTCACGCTCACGGGCAATGTCGGCGGTCAGGTCCATCGGGAAGCCATAGGTGTCGTACAGCTTGAACACGATATCGCCCGGCACCACAGTGCCTTTGAGTTCAGCCAGGTCCTGCTCCAGGATCTTCAGGCCGTGTTCCAGGGTCTTGGAGAACTGCTCTTCCTCGGCCTTGAGCACGCGCTCGATGTTTGCTTGCTGCTGCTTCAGCTCTGGGAACGCGTCGCCCATTTCTGCGACCAACGCTGCCACGATTTTGTAGAAGAAGCTGCCGGTGGCGCCGAGTTTGTTACCGTGGCGGCAGGCACGACGGATGATACGACGCAGCACATAGCCACGGCCTTCGTTCGACGGCAGCACGCCATCGGCGATCAGGAAGCCGCAGGAACGGATGTGGTCCGAAACGACCTTGAGCGAAGACTGATTGTCGTTGGCGCAACCAATGGCCGCAGCCGACGCGCTCAGCAGGTTGGTGAACAGGTCGATTTCGTAGTTGGAGTGAACGTGCTGCATCACCGCACTTATCCGCTCCAGGCCCATGCCGGTATCCACCGATGGCGCCGGCAACGGATGCAACACGCCATCGGCGGTGCGGTTGAACTGCATGAACACGTTGTTCCAGATTTCGATGTAACGGTCGCCGTCTTCTTCCGGCGAGCCCGGTGGGCCGCCCCAGATGTCCGCGCCGTGATCGTAGAAAATCTCGGTGCATGGGCCGCACGGGCCGGTATCGCCCATGGTCCAGAAGTTATCGGACGCGTAAGGCGCGCCCTTGTTGTCGCCGATGCGGATCATGCGTTCGACGGGCACGCCGATTTCTTGGGTCCAGATGTCATAGGCTTCGTCGTCTGTCGCGTAGACGGTAACCCAGAGCTTTTCCTTGGGCAGCTTCAACACGCCGGTAAGGAAGGTCCAGGCGAAGGTGATCGCATCTTTCTTGAAATAGTCGCCGAAGCTGAAGTTACCCAGCATTTCGAAGAAGGTGTGGTGGCGTGCGGTGTAACCCACGTTTTCCAGGTCACTGTTCTTGCCGCCGGCACGTACGCATTTCTGACTGCTGGTGGCGCGGGTATAGGCGCGCTTTTCCTGGCCCAGGAAGCAGTCCTTGAACTGGTTCATCCCCGCGTTGGTGAACAGCAGGGTTGGGTCATTGCCTGGGATCAAGGAGCTGGAGGCTACACGGGTGTGACCTTGCTCTTCGAAGAAGCGAAGGAAGGCTTCACGGATTTCTGCGCTTTTCATTAGGTTCTTCCACGGAGTCTGCGGCCAAAGGCCAGTGCGCAACATCATCAGACGGAGCGACGGCAAAGGGCCGCATTATATCGGCCCTTTGCCGGTGGTACAGCGTGTTTATGCGATAGAAACAGTCAATTAGACGGTCTGCACTGTCATTTTCGGGAAAACTCGACGAATGTCTGTGCGACTTGCTCGATCTGCGTCCGACTGACATCCAGATGAGTGACCATGCGCAGGCGGGACGCGGCGCTCAACTTGATCCCACGTTCGGCGGCAAAGGCCTTCAAGGCCTGAGCCTGCTCACCGATCTGCACGTAGACCATATTGGTCTGCACCGGCTCCACCTCATAACCAGCCTTGCGCAACTCATCGCCTAGCCATTGCGCATTGGCATGATCGTCGGCCAGACGTTGCACCTGATGATCCAGGGCATACAGCCCCGCCGCCGCCAGCGAACCCGCCTGGCGCATACCACCACCGACCATCTTGCGCAGGCGCCGTGCCTTGGCGATCAACGCCGTGGAGCCGCAAAGCACCGAACCAATCGGCGCGCCCAGGCCC
>NZ_JBOICG010000122.1:0-5017 GCF_050739995.1 Pseudomonas sp.
GCAAGCCCCCTCCCACATTTGGATCTATATCATCCTTCAGACTAGCTGTGCTGCCACATCTTCCGGGATGTCGGCGTTCGAATACACGTTCTGCACATCGTCCAGATCTTCGAGCATATCCAGCATCTTCAACACCTTCTGCGCACCATCCAAATCCAGCTCGGCACTGGTGGTCGGCAGCATCACGATTTCCGCGTCGGTGCCTTTGAAACCAGCGGCTTCCAGGGCATTACGCACGGCATAGAAGCTGGCGAACGAGGTGAACACGTCAATGGAACCGTCTTCGTTGGTCACCACGTCGTCGGCGTCCGCCTCCATAGCAGCCTCTATCAACGCATCTTCATCCGTGCCAGGTGCGAAGGTAATCTGCCCCTTGCGCTCGAACAGATAAGCCACCGAACCGTCGGTGCCAAGGTTACCACCGCACTTGCTGAATGCATGGCGCACGGCAGCAGCGGTACGGTTGCGGTTGTCGGTCATGCACTCGACCATCACCGCCACGCCACCCGGGCCGTAGCCTTCGTAGCTCAATTCGACCATGTCGTCGGTGTCGGCAGCGCCGGCACCACGGGCTACGGCGCGATCGATGATGTCGCGACTCATATTGGCGCCGAGGGCCTTGTCCAACGCCAGGCGCAGACGCGGGTTGGAACCCGGGTCACCACCGCCCTGGCGGGCAGCGACGGTCAGCTCGCGAATCCACTTGGTGAAGATCTTGCCTTTCTTGGCATCCTGACGCTCTTTGCGGTGCTTGATGTTCGCCCACTTGGAATGGCCAGCCATAACACAACTCCGAAATTCTGTAGAAACCTTATCAACCCCACCCCTGGTGGGATACAACCCTTGTAACGCAAAGGCGCATCCGAAGATGCGCCTTTTTAGACTGCGTAAACCTCAGTGCGCTTTCACGCAGCGGCCTTACTCAGCCTTCGGCGTCTCGCGCAGACGGATGTGCAGCTCGCGCAGCGCCTTGGCATCCACCACACCCGGAGCCTGGGTCATGACGTCCGCAGCACTCTGGGTTTTCGGGAAGGCAATCACTTCACGGATCGACTGGGCGCCGGTCATCAGCATCACCAGACGGTCCAGGCCGAAGGCCAGGCCACCATGCGGCGGTGCACCGTACTTCAGGGCGTCGAGCAGGAAGCCGAACTTCTCTTCCTGTTCCGCTTCGTTGATACCCAACAGGCGGAAGACCGCTTGTTGCATCTCTTTGCGGTGGATACGGATCGAACCGCCACCCAGCTCGGTACCGTTGAGCACCATGTCGTAGGCGCGGGACAGAGCGCCAGCCGGGTTGGCTTCCAGCTCGGCCGGGGAGCACTTCGGCGCGGTGAACGGGTGGTGCAAGGCGCTGAAGCTGCCGTCGTCGTTCTCTTCGAACATCGGGAAGTCAACGACCCACATCGGAGCCCATTCGCAGGTCAGCAGGTTCAGGTCGTGACCGAGCTTGATGCGCAGTGCGCCCAGGGCTTCGCTGACGATCTTGGCCTTGTCGGCCCCGAAGAACACGATGTCGCCGTCGACTGCGCCGACGCGATCGAGGATCGCGTTCAGGTTCTCCAGCGGAATGTTTTTCACGATCGGCGATTGCAGACCGTCAACACCGTTGGCGCGCTCGTTGACCTTGATGTACGCCAGGCCCTTGGCACCGTAGATGCCGACGAACTTGGTGTAGTCGTCGATCTGCTTGCGCGGCATGCTCGCGCCGCCTGGCACGCGCAGGGCGGCGATGCGGCATTTAGGGTCGTTGGCCGGGCCGCTGAACACCTTGAAGTCGACTTCTTTCAGTTGGTCGGCCACGTCCACCAGTTCCAGCGGGTTACGCAGGTCTGGCTTGTCGGAACCGTAGCGGCGCATGGCTTCTTCGAAGGTCATGTGCGGGAAATCACCGAACTCCAGGTTCAACACTTCCTTGAACAGGTTGCGGATCATCTGCTCGGTCAGGCCCATGATCTCTTTTTCATCGAGGAAGCTGGTCTCGATGTCGATCTGGGTGAATTCCGGCTGACGGTCGGCGCGCAGATCTTCGTCACGGAAGCACTTGGCGATCTGGTAGTAACGGTCGAAGCCGGCGACCATCAGCAGTTGCTTGAACAGCTGAGGCGATTGCGGCAGGGCAAAGAAGGAACCGGCGTGGGTACGGCTCGGCACCAGGTAATCACGCGCACCTTCCGGAGTGGCCCGGGTCAGGATCGGTGTTTCAACATCGAGGAAGCCGTTTTCGTCGAGGAAGCGACGGATGCTGGTGGTCATGCGCGAACGCAGGCGCAGCTTCTCGGCCATTTCCGGACGACGCAGGTCCAGGAAGCGGTAGCGCAGACGGGTTTCTTCGCCCACATCGGAGTATTCGTTGAGTGGGAATGGCGGGGTTTCCGACTCGTTCAGCACTTCCAGCTCGTAGCCCAGCACTTCGATGCCGCCGGACGCCATGTTCTTGTTCACGGCACCGGCCGGACGCAGGCGAACCTTGCCGGTGATCTTCACGACGTACTCACTGCGCACACGGTCGGCGGCAGCAAAGCTCTCGGCGCGATCCGGGTCGAACACCACCTGGGCCAGACCATCACGATCACGGATATCGAGGAAAATCACCCCGCCGTGGTCGCGACGACGGTGAACCCATCCGCAAAGGGTGATTTCCTGACCTTCCAGGGTCTCGTTCAGTTGGCCGCAATAGTGGCTGCGCATCATGGTAGTGGTTTCACTTCTCGTAATTCGAAATTCGGTGGAGGCCCGCCTCGTCACCGTACATTAAAGCAGGGGACGGATAATGCAGGAGCCTGCGCGTAGAGTTCAACTCAGTCTGCTTTGTCGCCGCCCGCCAGATTCTTCTTGGAACCGGTCTTGAAGTCGGTTTCGTACCAGCCGCTGCCGCTCAGGCGGAAGCCCGGCATGGACAACATCTTCTTCAGCTCAGGTGCCTGGCAAGCAGGGCAATCGACCAGCGGCGCGGCGCTGATCTTCTGAATGGCTTCCAACTGATGACCACAGGAGGCACATTGATAGTCGTACATGGGCATGGAGATGTCTCGGCGATCAGATCATTACTGCGCCGCGCCCTGCCGATTGCATAAAACCCGGGCATGCGCAGCAAAGCGCGGGATTATATCTGGTAAATCGAGGCAGTGCAGCCGGCTTTCTGCCCGAAGCCCGGCCCGCCTTGACGGTGGGCCGGCTCCGCAACCGCCAGGCTAATCAGGGTACACAGGGGTGACACGGTCTTTTAGCAGGTGAACTACGCAGACCACCCTGACCAGCCCACTGAAGTTTTTAACCCCGCCATAACGCAAATGCACTTCCCGATCGACATAGGACAACAATGCACTGACCGAGCACGCATTGATCCTGGCTATTTCCGTGAGGATATTCCAATAGATCTGTTCAAGCCGCAGGCAGGTGGAAAACCCATTGAGCCTGACCGACCTGGACAGTGGCTTGGCCAACCCCATGTCGAAGCCCTTAGCAAAGGGATCGACCTTTATCTTGTGAAAACCGCAGGTCTCCATCACTCCCTTACCCATTCCACGTGACATACACCTGACACTCCATTGCCAAACAGCAGCCCATGGGCTTCTCCCATCGGGCAGTGGGCCTATAAAACAGCAGGACGCGAGGGGCAGCCAGAAGACGGGGCGTTGATCGTCGTAGGACAACGCCAGGAAGTACGCGGAAACAAGCGAGCAGCGCCAGGAAGGCGCCGCCCTGGCTCAACCCTTACTTGTTTTCAAGCAGGGAACGCAGCATCCACGCCGTTTTTTCGTGGACTTGCATGCGTTGGGTCAACAGGTCGGCCGTCGGCTCATCGCTGACCTTGTCGAGCAATGGGAAGATGCCCCGTGCAGTGCGCGTTACCGCTTCCTGGCCGGCTACCAGTTGCTGGATCATCGCTTCGGCACTCGGTACACCCTCCTCTTCCTTGATGGAAGAAAGACGGGCATAGATCGAATAGGCACCCGGCGCCGGAAAACCCAGGGCACGGATACGCTCGGCAATGGAATCCACCGCCAGTGCCAGTTCGTTGTACTGTTCTTCAAACATCAAGTGCAGCGTACGGAACATGGGGCCCGTGACGTTCCAATGGAAGTTGTGGGTCTTCAGATACAACACGTAGGTATCGGACAGCAGCCGCGAAAGTCCGTCGACGATGGATTTACGGTCTTCTTCACTGATACCAATATCGATTGCCATGTTTTTCCCCTTCAATTGACTAGCATTCATTGATCAGGTGCAGGACCACTCTAGCAAGTGTGCCGGTCGCGTGCAGCCCGGTGGTCCAAGGGGGCGTGCGGCAAATCGTCCCCTACAGCTTGTTGACCAAAGACGACAAGCCATCAGGCAGTAGGAAAATGCTCAAAATGCCGCGCAAAAAAACCGCACCTGTCTAGGACAAGTGTTTGGCGCGAAAATGCCCGAGCAGCTGCAACACCCCGAAATGCTTGATTTGAGTAGGCACAGCCTTTGCTGTTAAATAGACGGCGTGTGGTGGCCGTTCATTTCTGCGGCCCACCCCATAGGCTGATACCCGCGCACGTGCTCAACGCCTCCCATTGTTCAGAAGCGAACCGTGCCAGTCAGCTCTTCCTTGTGATCCGTCTTAACGTGAGTTAATCAAAATGTTGAAAATCGTCCACCTGCTAACGGGCGTTGCAGCTTTGCTGCTGTCCTTTATCCCGAGTCTGCAGCCTGAAAGCCTGCCGTACCTGGAACAACACGACGCCCTGTACCTGGCCTTGTTCGGCCTTCTCAACCTGACGCTGGCACCGGTAATCCCTTACTGGAACAAAGGCACGCGTCATCAACTGCAAAACCTGGTCAGCGCCCTGCTGGTACTGACCGTTGTCGTTCAAACCCTCACCCTCCTGGCACCGATGCCTGAAGTGGGCGGCCATCCGGCCATCCTGCTCAGCCTGGTGATTGCTGTGGTCGCCATCGTTCTTCATCTGGCCATCAGCTTCTACCGTTCGTCCCCTGCGGCCGCGTCGCAAAACTACGACATGACCAATCGGGATACCGG
>NZ_JBOICG010000123.1:0-11735 GCF_050739995.1 Pseudomonas sp.
ATCTCTCGTCAGCGGGAGGCGAATTCTACAGCGTTACACGCTGCTGTCAACACCTCTTTTTCAACTTCCTGGCCGCTTCGATGAACTGAAGCACCTTGCTGTCGAAAACTTCATAACTCGTTGTTTACCAAGGAGTTTTCCGTTTCGACTGCGCCGGAAGTGGGGCGAATTATAGGCCTCCAGAATCTGCCGTCAATCGCTTTTTTCACATTTCTGTCATATCGGTCAAAAAAGCCCACTAAAACGCAAAAGCCGGCCCAAAGGGCCGGCTTTTCAGCTCGCCTTACAAGCTAGGGAAGGCAAACTGGGACGCCTCATGGCTGGCCCGCTGCGGCCAACGTTGGGTAATCGCCTTGCGACGGGTATAGAAACGCACCCCATCCGGCCCATAGGCATGCAAATCGCCGAACAGAGAACGCTTCCAGCCACCAAAGCTGTGATAGGCCACCGGAACCGGCAGTGGAACGTTCACGCCAACCATGCCCACTTCAATCTCATCACAGAACAAGCGTGCAGCTTCCCCATCACGAGTGAAAATGCAGGTGCCATTTCCGTATTCATGATCGTTGATCAACTGCATGGCTGCTTCCAGGCTGTTCACCCTGACCACACACAACACCGGCCCAAAGATCTCTTCCTTATAGATGCGCATCTCAGGGGTGACACGATCAAACAGACTGCCGCCCAGGAAGAAGCCTTCCTCATGCCCGGCAATACTCAAGCCACGGCCATCAACCACCAGCTTGGCACCCGCCGCCACACCGTCTTCTATATAGCCACTGACCTTATCCCGCGCCTGGCCTGTCACCAGCGGCCCCATATCCAGGCCGCAAGAAGTCCCCGCGCCAATCTTCAACGCCTTGACCTGTGGCACCAGCTTGGCGATCAATGCATCCGCCACTTGGTCTCCCACACACACGGCCACCGAAATCGCCATGCAACGTTCACCGCACGAACCGTACGCAGCGCCCATCAGAGCACTGACCGCATTGTCCAGGTCCGCATCCGGCATGAGCACAGCGTGGTTCTTCGCCCCACCCAGCGCTTGTACGCGCTTGCCGCGTTTGGTCGCCTCGGAATAGATGTACTCGGCAATCGGTGTCGAGCCTACAAAACTCAGGGCTTTTACTTCAGGTGCTTCGATCAGCGCATCCACTGCGCCCTTGTCCCCGTGCACCACACTCAGTACGCCCTTCGGCAGCCCAGCCTCCTGCAGCAATTGCGCAATCAGCAACGTCGAGCTTGGATCACGCTCCGACGGTTTCAGGATGAAACAGTTACCGCAGACGATCGCCAGCGGGTACATCCACAACGGCACCATCGCTGGGAAGTTGAACGGCGTAATACCCGCTACCACGCCCAACGGCTGGAAGTCCGACCACGCATCAATGTTCGGTCCTACGTTACGGCTGTACTCGCCCTTCAGAATTTCTGGCGCTGAGCACGCGTACTCGACGTTCTCGATCCCACGCTTCAGCTCACCCGCTGCATCTTCCAGGGTCTTGCCGTGCTCTTCACTGATCAGCTGCGAGATGCGTGCTTCGTTCTGCTCCAGCAACTGCTTGAAACGGAACATCACCTGCGCACGCTTGGCCGCTGGTGTGTTGCGCCAGGCCGGGAAAGCGGCCTTGGCCGAATCGATCGCCTGTTGAATAGTTTCACGACTGGCCAGCGGCACCTGGTGGATGACTTGACCGGTCGACGGGTTATACACATCGGCGCTACGGCCGGTGTCGTTGACCAACTCACCATTGATCAAATGCTGGATAAGGCTCATGCAGGGCTCCTGAAAAATTGTTCTATATAGAAGGAGAAATCAGTCGATCTTGTTCAGCACTTCACCGACCGCATCGAACAAACGATCCAGGTCCTGCGGCTTACTGTTGAAGGTTGGCCCGAACTGCAGCGTGTCACCGCCAAAACGCACATAGAAACCGGCTTTCCACAAGGCCATGCCGGCCTCGAATGGGCGCACGATGGCATCGCCGTCGCGCGGTGCAATCTGGATCGCACCAGCCAGGCCGTAGTTGCGGATGTCAATCACGTTCTTGCTGCCTTTCAAACCGTGCAACGCATTCTCAAAGTGTGGGGCGACTTCGGCCACGCTCTGCACCAGGTGTTCCTTCTGCAGCAGGTCCAATGCCGCAAGACCAGCCGCGCAGGCCACCGGGTGCGCCGAATAGGTGTAGCCGTGGGGGAATTCCACCGCGTACTCGGGTGTCGCCTGGTTCATGAAGGTTTGGTAGATCTCGCTGCTGGCAATCACGGCGCCCATCGGGATCGCGCCGTTGGTGACTTGCTTGGCGATGCACATCAGGTCCGGGGTAACGCCGAAGCTATCGGCACCAAACATCGAGCCGGTACGGCCGAAACCGGTGATCACTTCGTCGAACACCAACAAGATGTTGTGCTGGTCACAGATTTCACGCAGGCGCTTGAGGTAACCCTTTGGCGGCACCAGCACACCCGCCGAGCCGGCCATTGGCTCTACGAACACAGCCGCAATGTTCGACGCGTCGTGCAATTCGATCAGCTTGAGCAGTTCATCAGCCAGCGCGATACCGCCCTGTTCCGGCATACCACGGGAAAAGGCATTGCTCGCCAACAAGGTGTGCGGCAGATGGTCAACGTCCATCATCGCCTGACCAAAAATCTTACGGTTGCCGTTGACGCCGCCCAGGCTGGTACCGGCGATATTCACACCGTGATAGCCACGGGCGCGGCCGATCATTTTGGTCTTGGTAGACTGGCCCTTCAAACGCCAGTAGGCACGCACCATCTTCACCGCCGTATCGGCGCACTCGGAACCAGAGTCGGTGAAGAACACATGATTCAGGTTGCCTGGGGTCAGGTCGGTGATCTTTTCCGCGAGTTGGAAGGACAAAGGATGACCGTATTGGAAGCCTGGGGAGTAGTCCAAAGTGCCCAGTTGCTTGGCGACCGCCTCCTGAATTTCCTTACGTGTGTGCCCGGCGCCGCAGGTCCACAAGCCTGACAACGAGTCATACACCTTGCGACCCTTGTCATCGGTCAACCAGCTGCCTTCGGCGGCCACGATCAGGCGCGGGTCCCGTTGGAAGTTACGGTTGGCGGTGTAGGGCATCCAGTGAGCATCCAACTTCAGTTGGCTGGCCAGGGACGAAGGGGCGTTTTCGGGCATGTTCATCAGCAAAACCTCGCAGGGCAAAAGGCAGCGTCGGGATTGAAAAGCGTTGTTGCAGCTAAATTGCCACGGCGATAAAGTCGGTGAAATTCAACTCTTCTAACCTTCAGTCAGGCCTTCACTAAACTATGAGCAGCCGCAGACCCGATCCCCTGGCCCAAGTCAGCGACTTCGATATTCGCCTGCTGCGCATCTTTCGTAGCGTGGTGGAATGCGGTGGTTTTTCAGCGGCAGAAACGGTGCTCGGTATCGGACGCTCGGCTATCAGCCAACAAATGAGCGACTTGGAGCAACGTCTTGGCCTAAGGCTATGCCAGCGCGGCCGTGCAGGTTTTTCCCTGACGGAAGAAGGCCGTGAGGTCTACCAGTCGGCCTTGCAACTATTAAGTGCCTTGGAAAGTTTCCGCACCGAGGTCAACGGCCTGCACCAGCACTTGCGCGGCGAGTTGATCATCGGCCTCACCGACAACCTTGTCACCCTGCCCCACATGCGTATCACCCACGCCCTGGCGCAGTTGAAGGAACGCGGCCCAGACGTACAGATCCAGATCCGCATGATCGCGCCCAATGAGGTGGAACAAGGCGTGCTCGACGGCCGCCTGCATGTCGGCGTGGTGCCCCAGGCCAGCGCCCTGTCAGGCCTGGAATACCAACCGCTGTACAGCGAACGTTCGCTGCTCTATTGCGCGGTCGGCCACCCATTGTTTTATGCCGACGACAAGCAACTGGACGACGCCCGCATCGACAGCCAGGATGCCATCGCCCCTACCTTCCGCCTGCCCGCCGAGATCCAGGCCCATTACCAGGCGCTCAACTGCACCGCCAGCGCCTCGGACCGTGAAGGTATGGCCTTCCTGATCCTCACCGGCCGCTATATCGGTTACCTGCCCGACCACTACGCCAGCCTCTGGGTGCAACAAGGCCGACTACGCGCGCTGAAACCGGCCACACGTTTCTACGATTTGAGCCTGGCATCGGTCACGCGCAAGGGCCGTCGCCCTCATTTGGTGCTGGAAAGCTTTCTGGAAAGTCTGGCCGCAACGCGCTAACTCAGGGCTCTCACAAAAAGCTGAGCACCTGGACAGCTTTTTGCAAGAGGCCAAGGACCTTGAACTGTCCGCCTTGAGTTTGCCCACCATGCCACCAGAATCTCCCAGCTCCAGCGACCTGATCTACGGCCTCAACGACCGGCCTAAACCTATCCCCGCCACGGTGGCCGCGCTGCAACATGTACTGGCTGCCTTCGTCGGCATCATCACGCCACCGTTGATCATCGGTTCCACGTTGGGCCTCACCGCCCACTTGCCCTACCTGATCAGCATGGCGCTGATGGTGTCTGGCGTAGGCACCTTCATCCAGGCACGTAGGCCGTTTGGCATCGGCGCCGGAATGATCTGCCTGCAAGGCACCAGCTTTGCTTTCCTCGGCGCAGTGTTGTCAGCGGGGTTCCTGGTGAAACAACGCGGAGGCAGCCCGGAAGACATCCTGGCGATGATCTTCGGTGTGTGTTTTTTCGGCGCAGCGGTGCAGATTGTGTTGAGCCGTTTTATCGGCCAATTGCGCCGGGTGATCACGCCGCTGGTGACCGGGATTGTCATCACCCTGATCGGCATCAGCTTGATCAAAGTGGGCATCACCGACCTGGGTGGCGGTTTCAACGCGCCTGACTTTGGTGCTCCCACCAATCTGGGCCTGGGCCTGTTCGTGGTACTGACGATCATCCTGCTCAACCGCTCGAACACACCCTGGGTACGGCTCTCGGCCATCATCATCGGCTTGGTGGTTGGCAGCGTAGCCGCGTGGTTCAGCGGTAAATTGGTGCCCCAAGCCCTGCCCGACTTACCCTTGATCAGCCTGCCCAGCCCATTTCGCTTTGGTTTCAATTTCGACTGGAGCGCTTTCCTACCGATCGCGCTGATTTACCTGATCAGCAGCATCGAAACCGTCGGCGACCTCACCGCCAACTGCATGATTGCCCGCCAACCTATCAGTGGCCCTTCTTATATAAGCCGACTCAAGGGCGGTGTATTGGGCGATGGTGTCAGTTGCATGATCGCCGCCACTTTCAGCGCCTTCCCCAACACCACCTTCGCGCAGAACAACGGCGTGATCCAGCTCACCGGCGTGGCCAGTCGTTACGTGGGTTTATACATAGGCCTGATACTGTTCTGTCTCGGCTTGTTTCCACTGATTGGCGCGGTATTGCAGCAAATTCCCAAACCCGTATTGGGCGGCGCGACCCTGGTGATGTTCGGCAGCGTGGCCGCCGCCGGTGTACGCATCCTCGCCCAGGCGCCGCTGGACCGGCGCAGCATGCTGATCATCGCCACCTCGCTCGGTGTGGGCCTGGGCATCGCCGCCCAACCGAACCTGCTGCATTTGATGCCGCCCCTGGTGCAAAGCCTGTTCGACTCCGCCATCACCAGCGGCGGCCTGACCGCCATCCTGTTGTGCCTGTTATTGCCCGAAGTCAAAGCGCCCGTCATTGCCGCAAACCACACGCCGGAAAGCGACACGTTGGAACCGCTTTGAGGGTTTTATTGCATCAGGACTTGTCTGAGCCTTGAGGGTGGGTTATCTGTGCACACGTCGTCTTTATCGATCAGCACGGAAACCTCCATGAGCCTCGAAGTTCCTGCCCACGGCCACCACGCCGGTAAACCCGCCAGCCGCATTCGGCAAAAGAACGAACAAGCGATTCTCCAGGCGGCTGAAGATGAGTTCGCGCGCCACGGCTACAAAGGCACCAGCATGAACACCATTGCGTCGAGTGCCGGGCTGCCCAAGGCCAACCTGCATTACTACTTCACCAACAAACTGGGCCTGTATATCGCAGTGCTCAGCAATATCCTCGAATTGTGGGACAGCACCTTCAACACGCTGACCGCCGATGACGACCCGGCCATCGCGCTCACTCGCTACATCCGTACCAAGATGGAGTTTTCTCGGCGTCACCCACAAGCCTCGCGGATCTTCGCCATGGAGATCATCAGCGGCGGCGAATGCCTTACCGAATATTTCAGCCAGGACTACCGCGCCTGGTTCAGCGGCCGGGCGGCGGTGTTCCAGGCCTGGATCGAAGCGGGCAAGATGGACCCCATCGACCCCGTGCACCTGATCTTCCTGCTGTGGGGCAGCACCCAGCACTACGCCGACTTCGCGACCCAAATCTGCCGCGTCACCGGGCGCACCAAGCTGACCAAGCAGGACATGGAAGACGCCGGCACCAACCTGATCCACATCATTCTCAAAGGCTGTGGCGTCAAGCCAGCCCTATAAACGAAGCGACTTATGCCTTTCACGCTCACCGGCTTTTGCGAATTTCGTGAAGAGATCCGCAAAAGCCGCTTCATCACACTGGCCGCGCCAATCACCAGCCCGCAGGACGCCCAGGCTTTTTTCGAACAGCACAGCGACCTCAATGCCACACACAATTGCTGGGCCTGGAAGCTGGCCGACCAATACCGCAGCAGTGATGATGGCGAACCCGGCGGTACGGCCGGGCGACCGATTCTTGCCGCTATCGAAGCCCAAGGCTTTGATCAAGTCGCTGTGCTGGTGATTCGCTGGTATGGCGGCATCCAACTGGGGACTGGCGGTCTGGCCCGGGCCTACGGCGGCGGCGCAAACAAATGCCTGCAGAATGCCGAGCGCATCGAACTGATCAGCCGCGTGCCCCTGAGCTGCGCCTGCACATTCTCTGAGCTGAACCTGGTGAAATTGCGCGTCGCCGAACTCGGCGGTCTGGTGGTAGAAGAAACCTTCACCGCCAACGGTGTTGAACTGCAACTGGCATTGGGCGAGGCTCACATCGACACCCTGCAAACCCAACTGGCCGACCTCAGTCGTGGGCGTATCCTGCTGGAACGCTGAACCTGCTATGGTTGCTCGCTGACCCTCCTACTCCAAAGGAAGCCCTTCATGTCTACGCCAAAAACCGCATTGATCATCGGCGCCTCGCGCGGACTGGGCCTTGGCCTGGTCAAGCAATTGCTCCAGGACGGCTGGGATGTGACCGCCACCGTGCGCGATCCGGGCAAGGCCGACGCCCTGAAAGCCGTGGGCCCGGTGCACATCGAGAAGCTGGACATGGACGATCAGCAAGCCGTGATCGCCCTGAGCCAACGTCTCAAGGACCGCACCTTCGACCTGCTGTTCGTCAATGCCGGCGTCAAAGGCCCGGCCAATCAGGAGCCTGGCCACGCCACCCTGGCGGAAGTCGGCCAATTGTTCTTCACCAACGCCGTCGCGCCGATCAACCTGGCCCAGCGCTTTGTCGGGCAGATCCGCAAAGACAGTGGCGTGCTGGCGTTCATGAGCTCGGTGCTGGGCAGCGTGACCATCCCCGACGGGTCGGACCTGGCGTTGTACAAAGCCAGCAAGGCTGCACTCAACTCCATGACCAACAGTTTCATTACCCAACTCGGCGACCACAAACTCACCGTGCTGTCACTGCACCCGGGCTGGGTGAAGACCGACATGGGCGGTGAAAATGCGCACATTGATGTCGACACCAGCGTGCGCGGCCTGGTGGACCAGGTGAACGCCTACACCGGCAAGGGCGGCCATCACTTCATCGACTACAAGGGCGATACCATCGCCTGGTAATTAATGTGGGAGGGGGCTTGCTCCCTCCCACATTGATAGCGTCCATTTCCCACGGCTAGACCAGACCTCTACTTACACGTAATCTAGCCCCTCGCCTTCACCGGCGACCCTGGATCAGCAGACAGGGCAACACTGAGCTGGCAAACCTGAACCCATCATTCAGAGGAGCCGGCCAATGCCTGCGACCCGTATCTGGTTAAAAAACCCCCTCGCTATTTTCACGGCCAACGGCCTCGACGCCCGTGGCGGCCTGGTGCTGCAAGACGGTGTGATCAGCGAAGTGCTGGCCCAAGGGCAAGCGCCCACGCAGCCCTGCGCACAGGTGTTCGATGCTCGCGAGCATGTCGTTCTTCCCGGGTTGATCAACACCCACCACCACTTCTATCAAACCCTGACCCGTGCCTGGGCGCCGGTGGTCAACCAGCCGTTGTTCCCGTGGCTGAAAACCCTCTACCCGGTCTGGGCGCGCCTGACCCCGGAAAAGCTCGCGCTGGCGTCCAAAGTAGCCCTGGCCGAATTGCTGCTCTCAGGCTGTACCACGGCGGCCGATCACCACTACCTGTTCCCTGACGGACTGGAAAATGCCATCGACGTGCAAGTGCAAAGCGTGCGCGAACTGGGCATGCGCGCCATGCTCACCCGCGGTTCCATGAGCCTTGGCGAAGCCGACGGTGGCCTGCCGCCGCAACAGACAGTGCAACAAGGCCAGGTGATTCTCGACGACAGCCAACGGCTGATCCACGAATACCACCAACGTGGCGAGGGTGCACAGATCCAGATTGCCCTGGCACCCTGCTCACCGTTTTCGGTCACCCCGGAAATCATGCAAGCCAGCGCCGAACTGGCCAACAAACTCGACGTGCGCCTGCACACGCACCTGGCGGAAACCCTCGACGAGGAAGACTTCTGCCTGCAACGGTTCGGCCTGCGCACCGTGGACTATCTCGACAGCGTCGGCTGGCTCGGTCCGCGTACCTGGCTGGCCCATGGCATTCACTTCAACCCGGATGAGATCGCGCGCCTCGGCGCTGCCGGCACCGGCATCTGCCACTGCCCAAGTTCGAATATGCGCCTGGCCTCCGGCATCTGCCCGACCCTGGACCTGCTCGCTGCCGGCACACCCATTGGCCTCGGCGTGGATGGCTCCGCTTCCAACGACGCGTCGAACATGATCCTTGAAGCGCGCCAGGCCCTGTACATCCAACGCCTGCGTTATGGCGCGGAAAAAATCACCCCTGAAGGCGTGTTGGGCTGGGCCACCCAAGGTTCGGCGCAATTGCTGGGGCGTACGGATATTGGTGAGTTAGCGGTAGGAAAGCAGGCCGACCTGGCGTTGTTCAAACTTGATGAGTTGCGGTTCTCCGGCAGCCACGATCCGATTTCGGCGCTGCTGTTGTGCGGCGCCGACCGTGCGGATCGAGTGATGGTGGCAGGTAAGTGGCGGGTCATCGACGGCCAGGTCGAGGGCCTGGACCTCAAGGGCCTGATCGCCGATCACACTCAAGCCGCGCGTCAGCTGATCGCCGGAACCTAAGCCCTCCCCCCATAAAAATGTGAAAGGAGATCTCTGTGGGAGCTGGCTTGCCAGCTCCCACATTGGGCCCAGTGATGATTTGAGAGATCGGGTTACAGGCCCAGCAGCGACAACATGATAAAGGTCGCAAACAGCACGAAATGGGTCATCCCTTCGATGGCGTTGGTTTCGCCATCGTTGAGGTTGATCGCACTGACAACCAGCGTGATCAACACCATCACCGTTTGCACCGGCGTCATCGCCATCTGGAACGGCTGGCCGGTGTAAAGCGCCATGGCCTCCATCACCGGTACAGTCAGGATCACCGTCGACAAGGACGCGCCCAACGCAATGTTCACCACCGACTGCATGCGGTTGGCCAACGCCGCGCGCAACGCGGTCAGAATCTCCGGTGCCGCCGAAATGGCCGCCACCACAATCGCCGTGATCACCGGTGGCGCGCCCGTGCCTTCAAGGCCCAGGTCGAGGGTCTTGGACATCACCTCGGCCAATGCGCCAATCACAATCACACCAAACACCAGCGTACCGATGGAAAACGCCAGATTGATTGGCGGCTCCTCGTGTTCTTCCGGCTGTTTCTTGCGACGTTTTTCCGGGTAGCTGTAGCTGAAGAAATAACTGTGTGGCCCTACCTGCATACGCAGAAACAAGGTGTAGAGCAGCACCATCGCCCCGATGGTAAACGCCGAGTAAATTTTCCAGTCAGCCTCGGGGATAAATTCCGGCACCACCATCGATACCCCCATGGCGGTGAGGATCATCACACTGTAGCTACGTGCGGAATCGTCGTTGTAGGACTGTTCGCCATGCTTGATACCCCCCATCAGCGCGGCCAGGCCAAGGATGCCGTTGATATCGAGCATCACTGCCGAATAGATAGTGTCACGCACCAGTGTGGGCGACGGCTCATTACTCATCATGATCGCCAGGATCACTACTTCCACCAGCACGGCGGCTAGGGTCAGGATCATGGTGCCGTAGGGGTCGCCGACCTTTTCCGCGAGTTGCTCGGCGTGATGGGCCACGCGCATCGAGGCCACCACGATAAACGCGATCAGCACAACGCCACCGAGTAACGCCACCATCTGCCCACTGTTCAACATCCAGTGTTCCAGCGGGTAAGCGGCGATAGCGGCAATCAGCGCCAACAGCATGAATTTTTCTTGCTTGAGGGATGTGAGCATTCCGGGCCTTATCAAACAGCTAAACCAGTCATCGATGGGGTACAGACTACGGCACGTTGCTAACGTTTCGTTACACCTTATTTCACACGGCCCTTGCGTGAATAAAAGCAAAACTCTCCTGCTGGTCAGGTTTTGCCGATTATTTCAGCCGTGGCCTGTAGAATGCCGCCATTGCACCTGATGAGAATTTAGAAAATGTACGATTGGCTCAACGCCCTGCCCAAGGCTGAACTCCACTTGCACCTGGAAGGTTCGCTGGAGCCTGAGTTGCTGTTCGCCCTGGCCGAGCGCAACAAGATTGCGCTGCCGTGGAACGACGTCGAAACCCTGCGCAAGGCCTACGCCTTCAACAACCTGCAGGAATTCCTCGACCTGTATTACAAGGGCGCCGACGTGCTGCGCACCTCCCAGGATTTCTATGACCTGACCTGGGCCTACCTGCTGCGCTGCAAAGCACAGAATGTGATCCACACCGAACCCTTCTTCGACCCGCAGACTCACACCGACCGAGGCGTGCCGTTCGAAGTGGTGCTCAATGGCATCGCTGCGGCACTCAAAGATGGCGAGCAGCAACTGGGGATCACCAGCGGTTTGATCTTGAGCTTCCTGCGCCACCTGAGCGAAGCCGAAGCCGAGAAAACCCTCGACCAGGCGCTGCCGTTCCGTGACGCGTTCGTGGCCGTGGGCCTGGACAGTTCGGAAATGGGCCATCCACCGAGCAAGTTCCAGCGCGTGTTCGACCGTGCCCGCCACGAAGGTTTCCTCACCGTGGCCCACGCCGGCGAAGAAGGCCCGCCCGAGTACATCTGGGAAGCCATCGACCTGCTGAAAATCCAGCGTATCGACCACGGCGTGCGCGCCATCGAAGACGAGCGCCTGATGCAGCGCATCATCGACGAGCAGATCCCGCTGACCGTGTGCCCACTGTCCAACACCAAGCTGTGCGTGTTCGACGACATGGCCCAGCACAACATCCTGGACATGCTCGAGCGTGGCGTGAAGGTGACGGTGAACTCGGATGACCCGGCGTACTTCGGTGGTTACGTCACCGAGAACTTCCACGCGCTGTACACCTCGCTGGGCATGACCCAGGACCAGGCCAAACGCCTGGCGCAGAACAGCCTGGATGCGCGACTGGTAAAGCCGTAACCGGCACTCACTGAGTAAATGCAGACCAAATGTGGGAGCGGGCTTGCTCGCGAATGCGGTGTCCCAGTCGCCTAATGTATCGGCTGACACACTGCCT
>NZ_JBOICG010000124.1:0-8175 GCF_050739995.1 Pseudomonas sp.
TTGTAGTGAGCGGGCTTGCCCCGCGCTGGGTGGCGAAGCCGCCCCAAACCCAGGCACCCCGGTCTCACTGAAGCACCGCGGCATCCTAGTTGGGGTGGCTTCGCCACCCAGCGCGGGGCAAGCCCGCTCACTACAAGGCTACCAGTCGTAACCACCGTGCGCCCTTCCCCGGAATAGAAATCCAGGTCACTGCCCCATTGCAACTTTCGCGACTCAGCGCTTCGCGGTTTGCAGCGGGTACACCGATTCCCAACCACCGCCCAAGGCTTTGTACAAGCCGACCATCGCCAGCGACACGCCGGTAGAGCTTTCCACCCATTGCTCCTGCGTCGCCAACAGTGCGCTTTGCACGGTGAGCACGTTGACGAAATCCACCACGCCTTCGACGTACTGCTGCTGCGCCGTGGTCAGCGCAATCTGGTTCTGGCGCACGGCTTCGGCAAGGCTGTCGCGACGCAATTGGCTGGCGTTGTAGCGGGTCAACTGGTCGTCGATTTCGTGCCAGGCACGCAGCACGGTTTGCTGATACGCCAACGCCGCTTCCTGCTGCTGGGCTTCGCGCAAATTCAACATGCCTTGCAGGCGCCCGCCATTGAACAGCGGCAAGCTGAATTGCGGACCGAAGGCAAACGCGCGGGAGCCCCAGGAGCCGAAATCCGAGAGTTGCATGGCTTGGGAACCGAGACTGCCGGACAGGGTGATACGCGGGTAGAAGTCGCCCTTGGCCACACCGATGTTGGCGGTGGCTGCATGCAAACGGGCTTCGGCCTGGCGAATATCGGGCCGGCGTTCCGCGAGTTCCGACGGCAGGCCTATAGCGACCTGGCGCTGGGTTTGTGGCACGGCGGCGTCCTTGGACAACTGCGCATGCAGCGCCTGTGGCGGCTCGCCCATCAACAGGCTCAAGGCGTTGATCAGTTGGTCCTGGCGTTGCTGCAGATCCGGCAGGCGCGCTTCGATGGCGGCAACCTGGGCTGCCGCTTCAGCGACGTCCAAATCAGTCGCCACACCATCGGCCAGGCGCAATTGTGAGAGCTTGAGGCTGTGGCGGGCGACGTCGAGGTTTTGCTCGGTGACGGCGCGGGTGTTCTGCACGCCCCGCAGTTGGATGTAGTCCTGGGCCGTCTCGGCGAGTACCGAGAGCAGCACGGCGCGACGGTCGTCTTCGGCAACTTGCAGGGTGGCGTCGGCGGCTTCGGTTTCGCGTCTGACCCGGCCCCAGAAGTCCAGCTCCCAAGCGGCGGAGAAGCCCGCATCCCACTGGTTGAACGCTGCGCGACCGTTCTCGCCGGACGGGTCACTCAAACCTTTACCGCTGTTGCGTTTGCGCTGATAACCACCCGCTGCATCGAGGTTGGGATAACGCTCAGCGGTGGTCACCTGGCGCACGGCGCGGCTTTGTTGCAGGCGGCTGCTGGCCAGTTTCAGGTCGAGGTTATCGGTGAGCGCACGACGGGTCAGCGCCGACAGTTGTGCGTCGTGGAACACGTCCCACCAGCGCTCCTGCAACGGATCGGTGACTGCGCGGCTGGCAGCCTGGCGCCCCTGGGGCTGGCCCCATTGGGTGACTTGCGGGCCTTGGGGCCGTTGGAAGTCCGGGCCGACGGTACACGCGCTCAGGCTGATAAGGCTCAAGGTAAGCCAGGCCATCTGTTTCATTGCTGGGCCACCTCACGCGACTGCACGACTGCGTGCGTGTCGACACTGGCTTCCACCGACATACCGACGCGCAGGCGCTCGGTCAGCGGCTGGTTGGGCTCGAGGACAATCTTCACCGGAATCCGCTGCACCACCTTGGTGAAGTTACCGGTGGCGTTATCCGGCTTGACCGAGGCAAAGGTCACTCCGGTGGCGGGCGCGAGGCTTTCCAGATGCCCCTTGAGCAACTCACCGTCGAGGCTGTCGACACTGACCTGCACCGCTTGGCCAGCATGCATATGCGACAGTTGCGTCTCCTGGAAATTGGCCACCACATAGGCCTCGGCCAACGGCACCACCGCCAGGATCTTGCTGCCCGGCGTCACATAAGCGCCCACCCGTACCGCACGCTCGCCAACCATGCCATCCACCGGCGCAACGATGCGTGTGTAGGACAGCTGATAACTGGCCATTTCCAGCGCGGCCTGGGCACGTTTGAGTCCACCTTCGGCGGCATCACGCTGAGCGGTGAGGATCTCCACCTGCTTGCGTTCGGCCGCCAGCACCGCCGTGGCGTTGGCCAGACGCGCGGTGGCCTGGTCGATGCGGGTCTTGGCTTGCTGGGCGTTCTGCACCGTGCCTGCACCAACGCCAGCAAGGTGGTTGTAGCGGTTCAACTCGTGTTCGGCGAAGGCCATTTCGGCGCGGTCGGCCGCCACCGTGGCCTGGGCCTGGGCGATCACCGAGCTTTGGCGCTCCAGGGTCGCGTTGGCGTTTTTCAATTGGGCCTGGGCCACCAAGGTATCGGCGTCGGCTGCCTGGGCGGCGGCACGAAAATCGCGGTCGTCGATCAGCGCCAACAGTTGACCAGCTTTGACGCGCTGGTTGTCTTCCACCAGCACCTCCTTGATGAAGCCCGCCACGCGCGGAGCAACCAAGGTGAAGTCGGCGGCGACGAAAGCGTCGTTGGTGGTCTGGCGCTTGTTGGCCAGAAGGTGCGGCAAGGCCAGGTAAACCAGCACACCCACGGCGAACACCGCGATAACGGAGACGGCCATTTTGTCTTTGCGTTTCATGAGAAGTCCTTTGGGCTAGGTCGGTGCGCGAGGCGGAAAGATCCGCGTGGGCATCCAGAAAATCAGCAGGATCAACGCCACCGCGACCGCGGCCATGACGTAGTAAAGATCCGAAGACGTGAGCACCACAGCCTGTTCGTGCAGGCGCTGGGCCAGGCCCGGTGAGTCGCCGTCGGCCAGGGGCGAATTGCCCAGGCGGTCCACCAACATGGTCGAGTGAAAATGCAGGCGCTGTGTGGTCAAGGTATCCAGCACAGCGGTGGCGACCACGGAGGCTAGCCCCTTGACTGTGTTGAACCAGGCCGAAGCGAACGGCCCGTCCATGGGTTGGATGCTGCCGGTGGAAAGCATCAGCAGCGGCAGTACCGCCATCGGCTGACCGAAGATTTGCAGCAGGTACCAGCCATAGAAATCGTCACGAATCCACGCCGAGGTCAGGTGCGAACTGCCGACGCAACACAGCATCAACATGCTCAAACCAATCCCCAACACCCAGCGGCAATCGACCCAGCGCAGGTTGCACAGCGCCGCCACCAACGGCAGCGCGATCAACTGCGGCAATGCCATCAGCAGCATCACCGGCGCAGTTTGCAGTGGGCGATAACCCTGGACCTGAGCGAGAAAACTCGACGGGATGATGATCACCGACGTCAGCACCACCAGCACGCCGGCCAACACGATCAGGGCAAACGCCAAGTTGCGCAGGCCGAGCATCTGCAACTTGAAAAACGGCAGCGGGTGCGACCATTCATTGAGCATGAACAGCACCAGCAACAGGCTGCCGCCACTCAGCAGAAAGGTGATCAGGCCCGACTCGAACCAGTCCAGGCGATTGCCCTGCAACAAGCCGATCACCAGCATGCAGATCGCCGGGAACCCCAGCAGCAAGCCGCGCCAGTTGAACTGTTTGAACCGCTCCAGGCGTAGCGGATCTTGCGGCAAGCCGTAGGCCACGGCGGCCATGGCCAACAGACACGGCGCGACAATCTGCCAGAACGCCCATTGCCAACCGACGTATTCGGTCCACAACGCCGCCAGCGGCGTGCCCAAGCTCGGGCCGAAGGTGGCGGTGAGCGCATAACCGGCCAGGCCGTACAGCTTGACGTTGGGCGGCAGGAAGCGCAGCGCCACGGTCATCAACATCGGCGGCAACGCGCCACCCGCCAAGCCTTGTACCGTGCGCAGCACCAGCAGGCTTTCGTAGTTCGGCGCGAACGGGCACAGGATGCCCAGCACCGTAAACAAACCGATCGCACACAGCGTGAAGCGGCGCAGGGAAAACGTCACCGAGCACCAAGGCGCAAAGGCCATCGCCGCCACGGAGGTCGCGGTGTAGGCAGCGACCAGCCAGGTGCCTTCGTCAAAACCGATGTACAGCGCACCCCGGATGTCGGCGAGGGCGACCTTGGTGACCATCTCGTTGAGGCCGGATACCAGCACCGCGAGCAGCACGCCGACCAAGCCGATGATGATGCGCGGGCCGAACGCCGGAGGCGTGAGCGCAGTCGGTTTGGCTGCGGCCTGGAGGGCGGGGGCAGCGAGGGAAGTCATGAACAGGCAACTCGGCATTAGAAATACCCGAGCAGTCTAATCAGGCAAATCCATGACAAAAAGTTACTTGTTGGAAGGTTATAAGTGCGTTAAACGCAATCCATTGTGGACGGGGAGCTTGCCCCCCGATTAGAAATGTAAACGATGTCCCCGGTTTGTACCGGGGCAAGCCCCTCCCACATTTTTACCCTGTCTGCCTCAGGAATCAGGTCGGCTGGGCTTCCAACCACGTGGCATGGCAACTCGCGCGCATGGTCTCGCGCAGCCATTTGTGGGCAGGGTCTTTGTCGAAGCGTGGGTGCCAGGATTGAGCCAACACCAATGTCGGCAGTGAGATCGGCAGCGGGAACGCCCGTAACGGCAGGTTCAAGCGATTGGCGCTGTAGAGCGCTTCCTTGGGCACCGGCAGGATCAGGTCGGAATCGGGCAACATGAACATTGCCCCGTGAAAGCCTGGAGCGATCATCGACACGCGGCGCTCCAGGCCCTGGGCATTCAGCGCGGTATCGATCGGGCCACGGGAGATGCCGCGCCGCGAAATACTGATGTGGGAATAGCTGGCAAAGCGCGCGGCGGTGATCTCTTCGTCAAACAGCGGGTGACCTTCCCGCGCCAGGCCGATGAAGGTGGTGGAGAACAGGTTCTGCACTTTCACCTCAGGACTGGCGGGCATGGTGTTGCTCACGCGCAGATCCAGCCGCCCCTCGCGCAGCGCTTCGTCGTCGGTGTCGCCTTCGGGTACGAAGCACAGCTCGCACAACGGCGCCATGCGTTCCATGGTGTCGAACAGCCGACCGCCATACACGCCGATAAAGAAGTCATTGGCGCGCACACTGAAACGGCGGCGCAAGGTGCTCAAATCCACCTGATCCGCCGAGCGGAACAGCAGCGCCGCCTGCTCCACCACGTTGCGCACCTGGTCTTGCAGCTGAAGAGCCTTCGGCGTCGGCACCAGACCACGCCCGGCGCGCACCAGAATCGGATCGCCCACGGCCTCGCGAATACGTGTCAGGGTACGGCTCATGGCGGCGGGGCTGAGGTTCATCCTGCGAGCGGCACCCACTACGCTGCCCTCGTCGAGCAAGGCGTCGAGGGCGACCAGCAGGTTCATGTCCGGTAGTTGCATGCCAAGCACTCGTGATCAGTGGGGAGTGAATGGGGTGCAATCCTAGCAGGGTTACGAGCGCTGCATGCCCCAGCGCTTCACCGTCAGCCGCTCGAAGGTGTTGAACACCAAGTTCTCCACCAGCAGACCGATCAGGATCACCACCGCCAACCCGGCAAACACCTTGTCGGTGTACAGCTCATTGCGGTTCTGGAAAATGTACCAACCCAGCCCGCCCTTGCCGCTGGTGGCGCCGAACACCAGTTCGGCGGCGATCAGTGTGCGCCAGGCAAATGCCCAGCCGATTTTCAGGCCGGCCAGGATCGACGGCAGCGCCGCCGGGATCAGGATGAACAGCACGAAGCGCATGCCCTTGAGGCCATAGTTGCGGCCGGCCATGCGCAGGGTTTCAGACACGCCGAGAAACCCGGAATAGGTGTTCAGCGCCAACGCCCACAGCACCGAATGCACCAGCACGAAAATCAGGCTGTTCTGCCCCAGGCCGAACCACAGCAGCGCCAGCGGCAGCAACGCAATGGCGGGCAGCGGGTTGAACATCGAAGTCAGGGTACTCAGCAGATCACGGCCCAGCTGGGTTGACACCGCCAACGTGGTCAGGGCAAACGCCAGCACGATGCCAATCAGGTAACCCTTGATCAGTACCGCCAGCGAGATGCTGACCTTGCTGAGCAATTCGCCGCTGAGCAGGCCGTCGAACAGCGCCTGGGATGTCTGCACAAAGCTCGGCAGCAACAGGTCATTGTTCTGATAACGCGCAACGGCTTCCCAGAGGATCGCGAGCACGATCAAGATCAGGCCCTTGCGCAGCCAGCCTTGTTGCCACAGACGTTGGCGCAGGGGCAGCTCGCGTTCCACAGGGACGCTGAGCAGCGGTTCGAGGGTGACTTCAAATTCCTGGCGCATGGGCGGCCCCTTCAATAAGCGATGCGGATATCGGTAAAACCCAACGCCTGTTCGGTCTCGGGCACTTCATCGAACAGCAGCCGATGAATACGCCGCGCCGACGCCTGGAATTCCACACCACCGAGGCTGTGCAAGTCGTATTGATGGCTGTGGATTTCTGCGCGCACGCGTCCCGGATGGGGCGACAGCAACAGGATGCGATTGCCCACCACCAAGGCTTCTTCAATGGAGTGGGTGACGAATAGCAGGGTGAAGCGCACCTCTTCCCAAAGCAGCAGCAACTCCTCCTGCATCTTGCGGCGGGTCAGGGCGTCGAGGGCGGCGAAGGGCTCGTCCATCAGCAGGATTTTCGGTTGCATGGCCAGGGCGCGGGCGATAGCCACACGGGCTTTCATGCCGCCGGACAAGGTGTGCGGGTACGCATCGGCAAAGGCACTGAGGCCGACTTTGTCGAGGTAGTGCAGCGCACGTTCTTCGGCTTCGCGGCGCTTCAGGGTTTTCGACGCCAAAAGCGGAAACATCACGTTCTGCTTGACGGTTTTCCACGGTGGCAGTTGATCGAACTCCTGGAACACCACGATACGGTCCGGGCCCGGTTGTTCGACTTTCTGCCCCAGCAGGCGGATCTCGCCTTCGCAAGGTTTGATAAACCCGGCGACGGATTTGAGCAACGTCGACTTGCCGCAACCCGAAGGGCCAAGCAATACGTAGCGATCGGCCGGGTCGATCTCGAAACTGACTTGATGGGTGGCCCGCACCACGCGTTCGGGAGTGCGGTATTCGAGGCTGACGTGATCCACCGCCAGCAGCGGTTGGGCCGTATTCAACGTGCTGGCCGCGTGGCCTTGCAGGGGCGCGTTCATTTCATCTCTCTTGCCGGGGAATCAGAAAGGCGCATCGCCCTGGATGGTGGTACGGAACAGCTTGCGCCGCAGGTGGCTCGGGCAACCGGCGGCCAGGTGGATCAGCGAGCGGTTGTCCCAGAACACCATGTCGTGGGGCTGCCATTGATGGCGATAAATGTTTTGCGGCAACACGCTGTGGGCATAGAGCTGAGCCAGCAGGTCTCGGCTTTCGTCTTCCGGCAGGCCGACAATGCGAGTGGTGAAACCTTCACTGACGAACAGCGCCTTACGGCCATTTTCCGGATGGGTGCGCACAATGGGGTGCACCACTTCGGCAACCTGGGCAAGTTGCTCGGGGGTCAGGGTCGGACGCCAGTTGCCTTCGAATTTGGTTTCGCTGTAACGCGCCGTGTAGGAGTGGGCGGCGCTGCGGCCCTCCACGGCCTTGCGCAAGTGGTCGGGCAACTGGTCCCAGGCTTTGTGCATGTCGGCGAACAGCGTGTCACCGCCTTCGGCCGGCAGCTCCTGAGCGTGCAGCATCGAACCCAGGCTCGGCAGTTCCTTGTATGACAGGTCCGAGTGCCAGAACTTGCCCGCGTCGCCCAGGCCGATGGATTGGCCATTTTCGATGATGTTGGAGACGATCAGGATTTCCGGGTGGTTGGCCAGCAGGAACTGTTTGAGCACGTGGATCTGCAGCACACCGAAGCGGCGGCTGAAGGCAATCTGTTGTTCGGGGGTGATGCGTTGGTCGCGGAATACCACGACGTGATGATCCAGGTGCGCGCGGTGGATGCGGGCGAAGTCGTGGTCATTGACCGGGCGCGACAAGTCCAGGCCAATGATCTCGGCACCGACGCTGCCGGGGAGTGGGCGGATGTCGAAGGTTTGGGTCGCTGTTGGAACAGTAGAGGTGGCGGACATGAGGGCACTCCCGGTCGGACAAAGGAGTGAATTTATAGATATAAAAATGGAATATTAAATACCGATAGAGCATATCGATATGGCGTTTTGCTGTAGCCCTTTGGGAATACAG
>NZ_JBOICG010000125.1:0-2981 GCF_050739995.1 Pseudomonas sp.
TATATTGACTGACCCACCGCCTTCGCGAGCAAGCCCGCTCCCACAGTTGAATCTTCATCGTCCTTTGGATTTGCATCCGACCAATGATTTTTAAAGAACAAAACAGCAGGTGAAGTCATGACCACAACTCAACCCCTGGAACTGCTGGCGCCCCTGTCCGGGGTGCTGCTGGCGCTGGATCAGGTGCCTGACCCGGTGTTCGCCAGCCGCCTGATCGGCGATGGCCTGTGTATCGACCCGACCTCGCAGACCCTTTGCGCACCCTTGGCCGGGGTGATCAGCAATATCCAGGACAGTGGGCATGCCGTCAGCGTGACCGACGACAACGGTGTTCAGGTGCTGATGCATATCGGCCTGGACACCGTGAACCTGGCGGGCCAGGGTTTCACCCGGCTGGTCGAGGAAGGCCAGCGGGTGGAGGCCGGGCAACCGTTGATTGAGTTCGATGCCGACTATGTGGCGCTCAATGCACGGAGTTTGCTGACCCTGATGTTGGTGGTCAGTGGTGAGCCGTTCACACTGCTGGCCCATGGCCTAGTGGAAACGGGGCAGCCACTGCTACGGGTTTCGCCCGGCGATAGTCCTGAACAAACCGCCGAGGAGGAGGGTGATGCACTGTTCTCCAAGCCGCTGACCTTGCCCAATGCCAACGGCCTGCACGCCCGCCCTGCGGCGGTATTGGCCCAGGCGGCCAAGGGATTCAAGGCGAGCATCTATCTGCATAAACAAACCCAGAGCGCTAACGCCAAGTCGCTGGTGGCGATCATGGCGCTACAAACTGTACAAGGCGATACCTTGCAGGTGAGTGCGGCGGGTGAGGATGCCGAGGCAGCGATCAAGGCGCTGGTGGTGCTATTGAATGAAGGTTGTGGTGAGGCGGTAGTGGCGCCAGAAAAGGTGGTTGAGCCGGTGGCGCCTGCGTCGTCACCGACATTGCTGCGAGGCGTGTGTGCGTCACCGGGTTCAGCATTTGGCCAGGTGGTTCAGGTGGCCGAGCCTGAATTGACGATCACTGAAAAAGGCGCCGGTGAGGCGCTCGAGCGTGCAGCCTTGGAGCGTGGGCTGCGGGCGGCAAGCGAAGCTCTGCAAACATTGCAAGACAACGCGTCGGGCAGTGCCCAGGCCGAGATTTTCCGTGCCCATCAGGAATTGCTCGAGGACCCGACATTGTTGGAGCAAGCCCATGGATCATTGGCGAAGGGCAAGAGCGCCGCCTTTGCCTGGAACAGCGCCACGGTCGCGACCGGCAAGCTGTTCCAGGGGCTGGGCAGCGCATTGCTCGCCGAGCGGGCGGCGGACCTGGCCGATGTCGGCCAGCGTGTGCTGAAGCTGATCCTCGGCATTCAGGAGCGCGCCTGGGATTTGCCCGAGCGCGCGATCCTGATCGCCGAACAACTGACCCCATCGCAAACCGCCAGCCTGGACACACGCAAAGTGCTGGGCTTTGTCACCGTCGGCGGTGGTGCGACCAGCCATGTTGCGATCCTCGCGCGGGCGTTGGGCCTGCCCGCCATCTGCGGCGTGCCGGTGCAGGTATTGGCGTTGGATAACGGCAAGCAGGTGTTGCTCGATGCCGATAAGGGCGAGTTGCACCTGGAGCCGAACCTGGCCGAGATCGAACAATTGGAAGTCGCGCGCAAACAGCAGGTGCAGAAGCGTCAGCGTGATGTGGCGCAGGCGGCTTTGCCTGCCACCACCTGCGACGGTCATCACGTCGAAGTCACGGCCAACGTCGCCTCATTGCAGGAGGTGGAGCAAGCCCTGGCCCTCGGCGGTGAAGGCGTGGGCCTGCTGCGCTCGGAGTTTCTCTACCTGGACCGCAACCGCGCACCGAGCCCGGCAGAACAAGCGGGCACCTATACCGCCATCGCCCGTGCCTTGGGCGCCGAGCGCAATTTGGTGGTGCGCACCTTGGACGTCGGTGGCGACAAACCGTTGGCCTATGTGCCGATGGACAGTGAGACCAATCCGTTTCTTGGCTTGCGTGGCATTCGGCTGTGCCTGGAGCGCCCTGAGCTGCTGCGCGAGCAGTTTCGCGCGATTCTCGCCAGCGCAGGTTTCGCGCGACTGCACATCATGTTGCCGATGGTCAGCCTGCTTTCGGAGCTGCACTTGGCCCGCACGATTCTTCAAGAGGAAGCGCTGGCGCTCGGGCTCACCGAGTTGCCGAAACTGGGCATCATGATCGAGGTGCCGTCTGCCGCCTTGATGGCCGATGTATTTGCCCCGCATGTGGATTTCTTTTCCATCGGCACCAATGACCTGACCCAATACACCCTGGCCATGGACCGCGACCATCCACGTTTGGCCAGCCAGGCCGACAGCTTTCACCCGGCCGTGCTGCGTTTGATCGCCACCACGGTCAAGGCCGCCCATGCCCATGGCAAGTGGGTCGGCGTATGCGGCGCATTGGCGTCCGAGGCGCTGGCGGTGCCGGTGTTGATCGGGCTGGGGGTGGATGAGTTGTCGGTCAGTGTGCCGTTGATCCCGACGATCAAGGCCACCGTGCGCGAGTTGAACCTGGCTGACTGCCAGCTCATCGCCCGCCAGGTACTGGGCCTGGAAGAGGCCGCCCAGGTGCGCGAGGCGCTGCGCCTGTATCACGCCGCTACTGTTGAAACCTCACCTGTCGTGGAGCATTGAGCATGTTCGAGAAATTGCAGCGGGCGTTTTGGAAAGCGTTGACGCCGGATTTGATTGCCGAGAACGTAGCGGCGCCGGGGTTGTTGTCGCCCGAGGTGCTGAGTGCGCTCGGCGGCGCGGATAACCTCAAGTCGCAACAGCGTGTGGCGCTGACGCGGGTGCGGGTGCAGTTGCTGGATGCGGGGCGGTTGGATGAGCAGGCACTGAAGGTGGCAGGTGTGCCGGGAGTGATGGTGTTGTCAGGCGGCGTGGTCCACCTGCTAACCGGCCTCTAAGCCAGTTGGAGATCCAAATGTGGGAGGGGGCTTGCCCCCGATAGCGGTGGGTCAGCTACAGAT
>NZ_JBOICG010000126.1:0-4253 GCF_050739995.1 Pseudomonas sp.
TGGTTGTGGTCTCCTATTCACGGTTGCTGAAGATTGAGGTCAGCGAAAACGCTGTTCGGGACGACGCAGTGCCGGGTGTGTTTTTCAGCTCGATGATTCGCAGCGCCTGGGTCGACAGCTACCTGCAAACCCAGGAACTGGTTGGGGCGCACCGGAACCAGGGCATTTCAGAGGCCGATAAACAGGACTACAAGTCTTTCGAAGCTCGCCTTGAGCAGCATATGGCCAGCTACGCGAATACGATCAATATCGATCAGGATCGAAGTGAGTTCGATGCCTTCGAAAAACTCCACCAGGCCTACAACAAGATTCTTGCCCAGGTCCTGGACGCGCATCAGGCCAACAACGCCGTTGAAGCGCAAAAGCTGTTCGACGAGCAATTGACGCCGGCCTGGACCGCAGGCCGCATGAAGCTCAATGACATTATCAATGAGAACAAGCAGGTCGCGGATAACGCTACGGCGGCCATTGATGACGCCGTCACTGCCGCCAAAGTCAGCATGTTCGTGTCGTTGGCCGTGGCCATTCTCGCTGCCGGCCTGTGCGGCCTGCTGCTGATGCGCGCGATCATGGCGCCGATGCAGCGTATCGTCGATATCCTCGAGACCATGCGCACCGGCGACCTGAGCAAGCGCCTGAACCTGGAGCGCAAGGACGAATTCGGTGCCGTTGAAACCGGCTTCAACGACATGATGGTCGAGCTGACGGCCCTGGTGTCCCAGGCCCAGCGCTCGTCGGTGCAGGTGACGACCTCGGTGACCGAGATCGCGGCGACCTCCAAGCAGCAGCAGGCGACCGCGACTGAAACGGCCGCCACTACCACCGAAATCGGCGCTACTTCCCGCGAGATCGCTGCAACTTCCAAGGACTTGGTCCGTACCATGACCGAAGTGTCCACCGCCGCCGACCAGGCTTCGGTCGCGGCCGGTTCCGGTCAGCAAGGGCTGGCGCGTATGGAAGAAACCATGCATTCGGTGATGGGCGCGGCTGACCTGGTCAATGCCAAGTTGGCGATCCTCAACGAGAAGGCCGGCAACATCAACCAGGTGGTCGTGACCATCGTCAAGGTTGCCGACCAGACCAACCTGTTGTCCCTCAACGCTGCCATCGAAGCCGAGAAAGCCGGTGAATATGGACGCGGTTTTGCCGTGGTCGCCACCGAAGTGCGTCGCTTGGCCGACCAGACCGCCGTGGCCACCTATGACATCGAGCAGATGGTGCGCGAGATCCAGTCAGCGGTGTCGGCGGGCGTGATGGGCATGGACAAGTTCTCCGAAGAAGTGCGCCGTGGCATGTTCGAAGTGCAACAAGTCGGTGAGCAGTTGTCGCAGATCATCCATCAGGTACAGGCCCTGGCGCCGCGGGTGCTGATGGTCAACGAAGGCATGCAGGCCCAGGCCACCGGCGCCGAGCAGATCAACCATGCATTGGTGCAGTTGGGCGATGCCAGCAGCCAGACCGTGGAATCCCTGCGCCAGGCCAGCTTTGCCATTGATGAACTGAGCCAGGTTGCGGTCGGTCTGCGCAGCGGCGTATCGCGTTTCAAAGTCTGATGAGCGACCTCGCGGCTAAACGCGGCGCCGTCCCGGCAGCGAAAAAGGCGTTGTTCCTGGTGTTTCACATCGGCGGCGAACGTTATGCCCTCAAGGCCACGGAAGTGGCTGAGGTGCTGCCGCGCCTGCCACTCAAGCCCATCGCGCATGCGCCGGTCTGGGTCGCTGGAATATTTGCTCACCGTGGGGCGCTGGTGCCGGTGATCGACCTCAGTGCATTGACTTTCGGCGTAGCCGCCCAGGCGCGTACCAGTACGCGCCTGGTATTGGTCAGCTACCAGCCGCAACCCTGGATCGAGGCGCGTTGGCTGGGGCTGATCCTGGAGCAAGCCACCGATACCCTGCGTTGCGACCCTGCTGAGTTCCAGCCTTACGGTCTCGACAATCGCCAGGCACCTTATTTGGGGCCCGTGCGTGAAGATGCCCAAGGCTTGATGCAATGGATTGGCGTGGCCGACCTGTTGACCGATGAAGTCCGCGCCTTGCTGTTTTCTGCCGAGCTGAGCCTATGAGCAGCGATCTACGTTTCTTTACCTTCTTGAAAGAACGCATTGGCCTGGACGTCGCCTCGGTGGGCGAGGCGATTATCGAGCGCGCCGTGCGCCAGCGCAGCCAGGCCGTGCAGGCAGCGACGCTGGAGCATTATTGGCAACAGCTGCAAAGCTCCCATGACGAGCAGCAAGCGCTGATCGAAGCAGTGATCGTCCCCGAAACCTGGTTTTTCCGGTATCCCGAATCGTTTGCCACCCTGGCCCGATTGGCCAAGGCACGCCTGGCCGAAATCAACCAGCTGCGCGCGTTGCGTATTCTCAGCCTGCCGTGTTCTACCGGCGAGGAACCCTATTCGATTGCCATGGCCTTGCTCGATGCCGGCTTGGCACCGCACCAGTTCAAGGTGCAGGGGATGGATGTCAGCCCGTTATCGGTAGAGCGGGCCCGGCGTGGGGTGTATGGCAAGAATTCCTTTCGCGGCAGTGATATCGAGTTTCGCGAGCGCCACTTCGCGGAAGGGCCAGACGGTTATCGCATTGCCGACCGCGTTCGTGAGCAAGTGCGGCTGCAAGTCGGCAATCTGCTCGATCCGGCATTGCTCGCCAATGAGCCAACCTACGATTTCGTGTTCTGCCGCAACTTGCTGATCTACTTCGATCAGCCGACCCAGAAACAAGTGTTCGATGTGCTCAAAGCGCTCACCCACGTAGACGGCGTGTTGTTTATCGGCCCAGCCGAAGGCAGCTTGCTGGGGCGCCACGGCATGCGTTCGATAGGCGTGCCGCAATCCTTTGCATTCAGCCGACACGTGGAACCGGTCAAGCCGGAGCCCGTGTTTGTGCCAATGCCGGCACCCGTGCCGCAACGCAGCGCCGCACCGATTCCACCCAAGCCGCGCCCGTTCAGCAGCGTCACCGCCCAGGTGCTGCCGATCAAGGCGCCGCAGACGGATGCTGGTGATTTGCTCAGCCGGATCGCCACCCTGGCCAACGAGGGTAAAAGCATCGAGGCCCGTGCTGCCTGTGAGCAGTATTTGAGCAACCACCCACCGGCCGCCCAAGTGTTTTACTGGCTGGGGCTGCTCAGTGATGTGGCCGGCAGCGCCCTGGAAGCCCAGGGCTATTATCGAAAAGCCTTGTACCTGGAACCGCAGCATCCGCAGGCCCTGATGCACCTGGCCGTGTTGCTTGAGTCCCAGGGCGACAGTGCGGGGGCGCGCCGTTTGCAGGCGCGGGCCGCCCGTAGCGAGCGAGCTGACAGTGAGTCCAAACGATGAGTAGTCCTGACGTGCTCGACACCGCCGGCCTGGACCTGACCCTGACCGATACCCAAGCCATCGACGACTGCTGGAACCGTATCGGCATCCATGGTGACAAGTCCTGCCCCTTGCTGGCCGAACATATTCACTGTCGCAATTGCTCGGTGTATTCCGCTGCCGCCACGCGACTGCTCGACCGCTATGCCTTGCAGCAGGATGAGCGTCATGCCGTGGCCGCTGTTGCCGTCGATGAGCAGGTGGTTAGCCGTTCCCTGCTGATGTTCCGCCTCGGCGAAGAATGGCTGGGCATCGCCACCCGTTGTCTGGTGGAAGTGGCGCCGCTGCAACCGATTCATTCCCTGCCGCACCAGCGTTCACGGGCGTTGCTCGGCGTGGCCAACGTGCGTGGCGCGCTGGTGGCGTGCCTGTCGTTGGTGGAACTGCTCGGCCTGGACGCCACCCATAACGGCGCGTCGGGCGGGCGCAGCATGCCGCGCATGTTGATCATCGCCGCACAAGACGGTCCGGTGGTGGTGCCGGTAGATGAAGTCGACGGCATCCATGCCATCGATGAGCGCACCCTGCAGGCGGCGTCGGTCTCCGGCACCCAGGCCAGTGCGCGATTCACCCAAGGCGTGCTGCAGTGGAAAGGCCGCAGCTTGCGCTGGCTGGACGAGGCGCAATTGCTGTCCGCCGTGACCCGGAGCCTCACATGACCCCCGACCAGATGCGCGATGCCTCGCTGCTGGAACTGTTCAGCCTGGAAGCCGATGCACAGACTCAGGTATTGAGCGCGGGCCTGCTGGCCCTGGAGCGCAACCCGACCCAGGCCGACCAACTGGAAGCCTGTATGCGCGCCGCCCACTCGCTCAAGGGCGCGGCGCGCATTGTCGGGGTGGATGCCGGGGTCAGCGTGGCCCACGTCATGGAGGATTGCCTGGTCAGCGCCC
>NZ_JBOICG010000127.1:0-5037 GCF_050739995.1 Pseudomonas sp.
GCACGCGACGCGGTCTGCCAGTCAGACCGCGGCGACGCAATCGCAGGCAAGCCAGCTCCCACAGAACAGCATTGCCCATTGGGCTTAAACAAATATCGTGGCTGAGTCCACACAGGGAGAAAACATGGCTGTTGATATTTTCATCAAGATCGGCGACATCAAGGGCGAGTCCATGGACAAGGCCCACAAGGACGAAATCGATGTATTGAACTGGAGCTGGGGCATGGCCCAGTCCGGCAATATGCACGTTGGCGGTGGCGGCGGCGCGGGCAAGGTGAACATCCAGGACCTGTCGCTGACCAAATACGTCGACAAGGCTTCGCCCAACCTCATGATGCACTGCGCCAGCGGCAAGCACATCGACAAGGTCAAGCTCACCGTGCGCAAGGCCGGTGGTGAAAGCCAGGTCGAATACATGGTGATCAACCTGGAAGAAGTGTTGGTTACGTCCCTGAGCACCGGTGGTTCGGGCACCGACGACCGCCTGACCGAGAACGTTACCCTGAACTTTGCCCAAGTGATGGTCGACTACCAGCCGCAGAAAGCCGACGGCACCAAAGACGGCGGCGCGATCAAGTTTGGCTGGAACATCCGTTCCAACACCAAGCGCTGATAGCTCTGGTGGCCGTGGCTCCCCGCCACGGCCCCAGAAACCTTGTTCTTCTCATACCCCGTCCGTGGAGCTGCTTTGGTGGTAACTGAAATCGCTTCCCGCGACCGTCTGCAACCGTCCCTGCTGGACCGGTTGACCGACGACGACCCGACCAACCCCAAGGAAAGCGCCGACAAACGCGTGCTGTCCCTGACCCAATTGAAGGCCTCGGTACTGCGTGACCTGGCGTGGCTGCTCAACACCACGTCGTTGCTGGATACCGATGCCACGCTGCACACCCCGGCCGGCACCTCCGTGGTCAACTATGGCCTGCCGGCACTGGCGGGCAACAGTGTTTCCAGCGTCGACATCAAGACGCTGGAGGCGCTGATCTACCAGGCCATCGCCACCTTTGAGCCACGTATTTTGCGCCACACCCTGCGCGTCAAAGCCCGCGTCGGCCATGACGAGATGAACCACAACGCCCTGAGTTTCGAGATCGAAGGCGACCTGTGGGCACAGCCGGTGCCGTTGCGCCTGTTGCTGCAAACCGACCTCGACCTGGAGTCCGGCCATGTACGCGTGGTGAATGCCGACCAGCGGAGGCGTCCATGAACCCGCGCCTGCTGGAGCTGTACAACCAGGAACTGCACCACGTGCGCGAAAGCGCCGCCGAGTTCGCCAAGGAATACCCAAAGATCGCCAGTCGGCTGACCCTGTCCGGCATGGACTGCGCCGACCCGTACGTCGAACGTTTGCTCGAAGGCTTTGCTTACCTCACGGCCCGCGTGCAGCTCAAACTCGACGCCGAGTACCCGACCTTCACCCACAACCTGCTGGAAATCGCCTACCCGCACTACCTGGCGCCGACACCGTCGATGACTGTGGTGCAACTGCAGACCGACCCGGACGAAGGCTCACTGGCCAGCGGTTTCCCGCTGCCGCGCGACAGCGTACTGCGTGCCGCGTTGGGCCGCGAAACCCAGACCTGCTGCGAGTACCGCACCGCACACCCGGTGACGCTATGGCCATTGCAGGTGAGCAACGCCGAGTACTTCGGCAACCCCGCCGCGGTGTTGGGCCGCCTGGCCGCCAGCGAGCCGAAAGCCAAGGCCGGTTTGCGCCTGACCCTGCGCACCGGCGCCGAGCTGCCGTTCAACAGCCTCGACCTGGACTGCTTGCCGCTGTACCTCAGCGGTGCCGACGAACAACCGTTTCGCCTCTACGAACAACTGCTGGGCAATGCCTGCGCAGTGTTCGCGCGCAAGCCGGGTGGTGATTGGGTCGAGCGCCTGCCGCAGGACGCATTGCGCTCCCGTGGGTTTGACGACGCCGACGCCGCCATGCCCGTGGTGGCGCGCGCCTTCCAGGGCTATCGCCTGTTGCAGGAATACTTCGCCCTGCCCCACCGCTTCCTGTTCGTCGAATTCGCCGAACTGCGCCGTGCGGTCAAGCGCTGCGACGGCCAGGAGCTGGAACTGATCGTGTTGTTCGACCGCCATGAGCCAAGCCTGGAAGGCAGTGTCGGCGCGGCACAGTTCCTGCCATTTTGTACCCCGGCGATCAACCTGTTTCCCAAGCGTGTGGACCGCATTCACTTGTCCGATCGCGTCAATGAACACCATGTGATCGCCGACCGCACACGGCCGATGGATTTCGAGATTCATTCGTTGAGCGGCATCACCGGTCACGGCACCGGACCGGAGCAGCCGTTCCTGCCGTTCTATGCCGTGCGCGATCCATCCCGCTACGGCCGCGACCAGGCTTATTACACCGTGCGTCGCGAGCCGCGCGTGCTGTCCAGCGACCAGCGTCGCAACGGCCCGCGCTCCACCTATGTGGGCAGCGAAACCTTTGTCAGCCTGGTGGACAGCAAGCAGGCACCCTACCGTCACGACCTGCGCCAACTTGGCGTGACCGCACTGTGTACCAACCGTGATTTGCCGCTGTTCATGAGCGTAGGCAATGGCAAGACCGACTTCACCCTGGCCGACAGCGCGCCGGTCTTGGCCGTGCGTTGTGTCGCGGGCCCAAGCCGACCCCGCGCCAGCCACGCCCACGACGCCAAGGCCTGGCGCCTGATCAGCCAGTTGTCGCTCAACTATTTGTCCCTGAGCGAGCAAGGCCAGGGCGCGGGCGCCTTGCGCGAACTGCTGCGCCTGTACGGCGACAGCAACGACGCCGCCTTGCAATTGCAGATCGAGGGCTTGCGCGAAGTCAGCAGCAAAGCCGTGACTCGACGCCTGCCCATGCCCGGCCCGATTGTGTTTGGCCGTGGCCTGGAGATCACCCTGGAGTTCGATGAAAACGCGTTTCGCGGCACCGGTGTGTTCCTGCTCGGTGCGGTACTGGAACGCTTCCTGACACGCTACGTGTCGATCAACAGCTTTACCGAGACGGTGATTCGTACCACCGAACGCGGCGAGATCATGCGATGGAAAGCCAAGCCCGGACGTCGTCCGACCCTGTGAGTACCCTGGATGCGATGCATCAGGAGCCCTGGGAATACGATTTCTTCCAGGCGCTGCGGCGTATCGAGTGCGAATCGCCGGACCTGCCGCGCCTGGGCCATTCCCTGCGCCTGGCGGATGACCCGCTGCGCATGGGGCAACAAGCCGATTGCACCTTCGCCCCGGCTACCCTGGCCTCGGTCGATCCCGGTGGCGACGGCAAGCCAGCGCGCCTGGAGCAGTTCTTCTTCGGCCTGGGCGGCCCCAACGGCCCGCTGCCGCTGCATATCACCGAGTACGTGCGCGAGCGTCAGCGCAACAACGCCGACAGTACCAGCAAGCAGTTCCTGGATGTGTTCCACCATCGCCTGCTCAGCCTGTTTTACCGGGCCTGGGCCGAGGCGCGGCCGACGGTCAGTCACGACCGCCCGGACGATGATTACTGGTCCGCGCGCCTCGCAGCCCTGAGTGGACGGGGCATGCCGAGCCTGCTGAATCAGGGGCTCATCCCTGATACCGCAAAGCTGCATTACAGCGGCCACCTGTCGGCGCAGACCCGTTACCCGGACGGTTTGAAGGCGATCCTCGGTGAGTATTTCGGCCTGCCGGTGGAGATCGAAGAATACATCGGCCAATGGCTGGAACTGCCCGAGCGCAGCCGCGTGGGCGTGAGCGCCAACCAGTTGGGCGTGGACTTTTGTCTCGGCAGCCATGTGTGGGACCGCCAGCATAAATTTCGTATTCGCTTAGGCCCGCTCAAGCTCGATGACTACATGGGCATGCTGCCCGGCCACCAGCCGTTTAACGAACTGGTGGCGTGGGTGGCCGAGTACCTGGGCCATGAACTGGACTGGGACTTGAACCTGGTTCTGCAACAACCTGAAGTACCGGCGCTGCAACTCAACGGCCAGTTCCGCCTGGGCTTCAACACCTGGCTCGGCCAACCCGCGCATGACGCCAACGACCTAATCCTGGCCCGGCATTATGCCGATCAGGCCACCACCTCAAGGAATCCAGAGCATGGGTGAAATCAGTCGCGCCGCACTGTTCGGCAAACTCAACAGCGTGGCCTACAAGGCCATCGAAGCCGCCACCGTCTTCTGCAAACTGCGGGGCAACCCGTATGTGGAACTGGCCCACTGGTTTCACCAGTTGCTGCAACTGCAGGACTCGGACCTGCACCGCATCATCCGTCAGTTCAACGTGGAGCCGGCGCGTCTGGCCCGCGACTTGACCGAAGCCCTGGACCGCCTGCCACGCGGCTCGACGTCGATCACCGACCTGTCCTCCCACGTGGAAGAAGCCGTTGAGCGTGGCTGGGTGTATGGCAGCCTGATGTTTGGTGAAAGCCAGGTGCGGACCGGCTACTTGGTGCTCGGAATTTTGAAGACCCCAAGCCTGCGCCATGCGTTGCTGGGCTTGTCTTCCGAGTTCGACAAGATCAAGGCCGAGGCCCTGAGCGAGCGCTTTGACGAGTACGTCGGCGATTCGCCCGAGAACGCGTTGAGCGCCAGCGATGGCTTCAGTGCCGGCGCGGTGCCGGGCGAAGCCAGCGGTGCCATGGCGCCGAGCGCGATGGGCAAGCAGGAAGCGCTCAAGCGCTTCACGGTCGACCTGACCGAACAGGCGCGCAGCGGCAAGCTCGACCCGATTGTGGGACGTGACGAAGAGATCCGCCAACTGGTCGACATCCTCATGCGCCGCCGCCAGAACAACCCGATCCTCACCGGTGAAGCCGGCGTGGGCAAGACCGCCGTGGTGGAAGGCTTTGCCCTGCGCATCGTCGCCGGTGACGTGCCGCCCGCGCTGAAAGACGTGGAACTGCGCAGCCTCGACGTAGGCCTGCTGCAAGCCGGCGCCAGCATGAAAGGCGAGTTCGAACAGCGCCTGCGCCAGGTCATCGAAGACGTGCAGGCGTCGCCCAAGCCGATCATCCTGTTTATCGACGAAGCCCATACGCTGGTGGGTGCTGGTGGCGCTGCCGGCACGGGCGAC
>NZ_JBOICG010000128.1:0-3737 GCF_050739995.1 Pseudomonas sp.
CATCCAAACAGGGCTGCAAAGCCGCCCTGCTTGGATGGACCTCACTTAAAAAGTCTAAAGCCCACGCAACTGTCTGTGGAAAACCACTGATTTCCACCGGTGGATAATTTCATCCACAGCCGCAGAGCTCCCGAAAATTCGAGCCTTGACCCGAATTATCCACAAGCGTAGAAAAGATCGGGCAAAGCGCTGTCGTTGACAGCAACCCAGGTAGCCAGAACCTTTAAGGCTACGCCACACCGTGGTGGTTCTCCCAAAGTGCGATTAGCGTCCGGCGGCTCGCACGGTCACAGCGATGTGATGGATGCCTACTTTTACCAGTGTGCCCACTGCGGCAACTCATCCCCTTTCATAGCTGCCCTGCAGCAACCTATCCGCTTGGCCATTTCCTTGCGCCAACCTGCGCCCGTCTCTTTCTTCCGGAAAGAGACGGGCGCTCCTACCGCTGCTGCAGCCCAACTCGTACAAGGCTTTGCGGCATTTCCCCTCGCGACAATCGGCGTGACAAACACCGAAGTCACCAGCAACAGCGATGCAGATGATGGTGCCGCAGCCCACGGAATGGACTGCACCTGACTGACAGTCAGGCATGCCCCGGTCATCGCCTCACTGCCTTCACCCGACTCAGGATCTCGCGGCGCTGGTCTCGTCAGCCAGCGCAGCCTCCACCCGCCCACTTCTTCGGAAGTGCTCAGGAGGCCAGATCATGAGATGCCCAAGCTCCCGGTCGTAAGGAGCCGTCATTCCAGCGTTAGTGGAAAACCCTCACAGGTCGCAGGGGCCTTGATCCCTGATAACACTCAACATTCTTGGCGGGATGACGTGGGGAAATTTTCAAAAGTGTTGGCTTCGAGAAGGGTTCGATCATGGCATTGGTCGGTAGACGAAACGGGCGAAATTTTGGATGGGGTTGGCAACTGAGTTATGCCGGGCCGCAGGCATTGAAGAACATGTTCGGCGGCGGACACTACGGTACGGTCAAGGCGCACAGTGATCGCTGGCAGGCTTTCGTGCGCTGGTGTCGTTCGGATGATGGGCCGGGCTTTAACGATGCGCGGCAGATTAATCGGCAGACCTTACTGGATTACGCAGGACATCTACGTCAGCAGGTTGAACAAGACGCTATCGGCATCGCCACCGCGCAAAATCGGTTGTCTAGCGTGAACCAAACCATGGCCGCCCTTCGCGGTGATCAGTATGTGAAGGTGTCGAGTCCGAGCAAGACGCTGGGAATGCAGCGCACATCCGTTCGCACCATGGCACCTCAAGGCCAAGACCGCGAACATTTGAAGCGGATGGTCGAGGTGCTTTGCGAACATCAGCAGACACGCGTTGCGGCCATCGTTCAGTTAGCGCGAGCCGCCGGCATGCGCTTGCGCGAGGCCATTTTGGCTGACCTACCACGCCTAAAAAGTGAAGCCAAACAATACGGCAAGATCAACATCCAAGACGGCACCAAAGGTGGCCGCTCGGGGGCCTCGGCCCCTCGTTGGATTACGGTAGATGATCACATCAGCGACGCACTGACATTCGCCCTTCAAGTCTCGCCGAATGGTAGCCGCAATCTGCTTGCAACAAATGAATGCTACCTCGATTTCCAACAGCTAATCGTTCGGCCTGCACGGGAAATTCTCAATACGCACAACCTCAAGGGCTTCCACGAATTGCGGGCGACCTATGCGTGCGAACGTTACGAGCAAATCACCCGGCATCCTGCGCCCGTCAACGGTGGCAATTGCTACCAACTTGATCATCACCTCGACCAGGAAGCCCGAGCACAAATCAGCTATGAGCTGGGGCACGGTCGTATCGACGTGGTGTCGACTTACATTGGTGGCCGCGCATGAGAACAGCATTCTATATGGAGCTCTTCCTCGCAGGAGTCCTGACCGGATCGCACGCTACTCGGCAGCGTCACCTTCGCCAGGCAAAGGCAATCCAAGCAGCTATCGCTGAGCGCTGGCAGCGTGACAATTTATGGAATTGGAAGAGAAAACACCTTGCGTGGTTTTTGAATCACCACCTAATGCACCGCACTGAATTGACGCGTTATTACTATGTGCTGACCGTGCGCCTACTCACTCATCGCTTAGGAAAAAATTGGCAATTCAGCGTGTCAGAATATGTGAGAAAGCAAATCAAACAGAGCTGAGCCATACAAAATATCCGGTACATCTAAGGCTCTCATTCATCTGGTCTGGCAGCGACGAGGACATAGATTCGCGGCATTCGCAATGCTTACCCAGACGAACTTGCGCACCAGAACGTACACCAATTCCTAATAATATATAACAATAAGCACGCCCTCTTTATTCTCTGAGCTTATAAAAATCAAAAAAAACCAATTAAATCAAACAATGATTGGATCCAGTTCCGGCGTTGACAATTCAGCCTCGCACCGTCAAGAATATAAATACACACGAGAAATCATACAGCCAAATAGATAGCTAGCTATCTCTTCAACTAGTATCTCTCATGCTTACAGGGATGTTCGGCTATGAAAGTTGCCCTTATTACGGGCGGAACAAGAGGAATCGGTTTCGCCATCGTCAAACTGCTTGCACTTGAAGACAATTTAATAGTTGTCACTTGCGGCACCAAAGCGCAGTCTAAAGTTCAGCTTCCTGAGCGCGTTGAGTATGTTCAATGCGATATATCTTGCTTAAAATCAGTCACAGCAATGATTAAGCAGGTGATTGATAAGCACTCCAAAATAGACATACTTGTCAACAATGCCGGTATTTCTCACATCAAGCCTGATGGGCGATTTCTGATTGAAGATATTCAAGAGGCCACTTGGCATCAAGTGATCAACACGAACTTGTCCGGCGCATTCTATACCTGCAAACAAGTGATTCCTCATATGAAAAGGAATCACTATGGACGAATCATAAATATCTCCTCAGCCTCTGCCAGATTTGGAGGAGTACTCGCCTCCGTTGACTACATCTCGTCAAAAGCGGGGCTTATTGGTTTAACTAAAGGGCTCGCTTACGAATTAAGGGGGTGTGGCATTACAGTTAATGCTATAGCACCGGGCCGGATAGATACAGATATGATATCAGACGCCGACCTAAGCGACAAATGGGCTAAAAGCCATGTCCCTCTCGGCAGACTTGGTAAGGGAGAAGATATTGCAGGGACCGTCCTATTTTTAATTTCCAAGCATGCTGATTATGTGCATGGAGCAACACTTGACTGCAATGGAGGATGGATCATAACTTAGTTTATTGATCCTCAAGAGGTGCATATATGTCCAGCAGAGTTATTGTCGTCAGCGGCGGAACGAGGGGGATCGGCTTAGCAATTTCAGAGAAACACGCTATAGCCGGCGATACTGTTTTTTCACTGTGCTTAAACCCTGAAAAACAAAACAAGACGCATGCAAATATCCACGTAATAAAGTGTGATGTTCGTGATTTCAGAGTAGTTAATGACTGTATAGATCGAATACTTTTAGAAGTAGGAAAGATTGACGCCCTTGTGAATTGTGCCGGAATCCAGCAACCGCCATCTGAGGGTTTAGAATATATTGATCAAGATGATTGGAGAAATGTCCTCGCCACCAATCTCGATGGCGTCTTCCACTTGTGCAAAGCAGTAATACCCTCTATGAAAGGCAGGCGCCAAGGCGTGATTATCAATATGGCGTCCGTGGCAGCCACCGACGGATACCCAATGGCTAGCGCTTATGCGACTTCCAAGAGTGCTCTGATTGGTCTGACGAAGTCCCTGGC